>NZ_JACDWV010000048.1:0-567 GCF_016464105.1 Pseudoalteromonas sp. bablab_jr010
ATTGATTATCTGTCGTGAAATTTTGTGCGCAAAGTCGAGCCTTTGCCTTGAGATTTTACCGTGTAGTTTATTGATGCGTTGTTTAGTTTTGTGCCAACGATTTGAGCCTTTGGTTCGACGCGCAAGCTGGCGTTGCAATTGGTTTAGCTTCTCTTTTGACTGTTTTAAAAACTTCGGATTATCGGCCACAAATCCGTTCGAACCAACAACCGTTTGCTTTGAGTTGATATCAAAACCAGTGATCTTTTCCAAAACCTGTTTAGCCGTTTTACACTCCACTTCCTGTGTGATGCTGCATCCCCACTTTCCGTGACGATATTGAATGGTTACGGTCTTAATTTTGCTCGCAAGTCCACGATGCAAAACGATTGGCACTTTACCGACTTTTGGGATGCTTATAGCGTCATTTTCGATTCGAATGCAATTGGCATTATTAACGGCTCGAAACGAGTCGTTGTGAAGTCTTTTCTTTTTGTATGAGACTTTATGCTTTGGAAAGCGCTGCAAACGAACCTTTGAAAAAGCATTCTTAACAGCAGTTTCTAAATCGCGAGCAACCTGCTGAGC
>NZ_JACDWV010000049.1:0-372 GCF_016464105.1 Pseudoalteromonas sp. bablab_jr010
CGAGCGGCGGACGGGTGAGTAATGCTTGGGAATATGCCTTATGGTGGGGGACAACAGTTGGAAACGACTGCTAATACCGCATGATGTCTACGGACCAAAGTGGGGGACCTTCGGGCCTCACGCCATAAGATTAGCCCAAGTGGGATTAGCTAGTTGGTGAGGTAATGGCTCACCAAGGCGACGATCCCTAGCTGGTTTGAGAGGATGATCAGCCACACTGGGACTGAGACACGGCCCAGACTCCTACGGGAGGCAGCAGTGGGGAATATTGCACAATGGGCGCAAGCCTGATGCAGCCATGCCGCGTGTGTGAAGAAGGCCTTCGGGTTGTAAAGCACTTTCAGTAAGGAGGAAAGGTTAAGTGTTAATAGC
>NZ_JACDWV010000050.1:0-15162 GCF_016464105.1 Pseudoalteromonas sp. bablab_jr010
ATCTAAAAAGGAGGACATATCATCGAAGTGCTGAATTAGAGACATAAAAAATCCGATATTATTTCTAATATCGGATTTTGAAGCTATGAAAAGATCAGTCAAGTGATCATAAAAATATTCTTAACTGATCAGCATTACGCGAGGTGCGGGTTTAACTAATCACTTACGGTTAAAAGTGACCAAAACGCAATTGCTTAGTAATAACTTGGCCCTGAGTAGTACTAAACTTCAACTCAACTTTGAGTTTTATTAAAAGGCGTAAGAACTTTTCAAAATTATCGTTATATATACCTTTAATATTTATTAAGTCATCTGAAGTGTTGGGGCTTATCCCTGATTGGGCGCCTAATTCAAGAGTGCAATTTGGGAAGCAATTTTTTATCTTGCTCTCTAGTTCTGTTTGATTTAATTCGCTATCACACCAAAACAACTTGTACTCAAAATTTATGGCAGCTCCATTTCCGTAGTTATGAAGGACATAGCGATAATAGCCATCTGTTTTACTGTGGTGCTCAAGTTTTTCAACGACCGGCTGAATAGAGTTCAAGAATTGCTTTTCATTGTGCTTTAAGCCGTTCCAAGCAAATAAAAAAGTAATTAATGCTGCTGCAGTAGCAATCAAATCACTCAATTTTACTTCGAATGAGAAGCCTTAACCAATAATTACCCCAGCTAGGAATGTCAATAAAACTGCTAAAACAATCATCTTATCAAACTTCTGCATGTTTTCTCCTTTTAAGCGTTATAGGTATAAGATTAACATGCAAAGCTTTGTGGGAATATAAAAACAAAAAATCCGCCAGGTCATAAACTAAGCGGATTTCTTCAACATGGAAAATACGAATCAGGGTTGGGGGGGGTTACAAGGTATTAAATATTTTCCACTAACTGTTTATGCGCTGATTGAAAGAAAAGATTCTGGTAGGCTAGGCTTACCAACCATGAGTTTCTCAACTTTACCTACATTACGTAACTCTCTTTCATAATGGTTTTCATTGGTTGTTGGCACGGCTCTGCTTTTCCCTAATGACTCTAGAAGCATAATTGCATGTTCTACCTTGACGATAGGTACATCGTTTATAATTGCTTTTTTTAATCTACCTGAAACTTCGCCAAAAGAATTAGAATCATTTAACATGGCTTTTTTAAATGAAACCACTGAACTTTTTGATGCATTACAATCCCTATCAGCCCCCAACAAACATGATTTAAGGCCAAAATCCGTTACACTAAGCAAACAAAATCCGTTTATCTTACCATCACTGTTAGTAAATAGTATCCAACGGTTGTAATCATATAACGCTTCAGGTGTTTCAAAAAGCAGTTTTAATTTTGGGAACAGCAGGGTGTAGACATTTTTATAAATATTAAACACATCATTTGCTACTTTTGAAAAGTCTTCACCTAAAATATCAACTTTAAAATAATTTTCTGAATTATCCTCATTTAACCAGCTTAAGTCATTACTTGAACTTTCGTCTATCAATATATTGGCTCTAAGTATTACACTTTCATCCATAAATCAATCACCTAGAGTTTCATTGCTATATAACTCATTCTGAATATAGGCTCCTTTACTTTTAGCATCGCAAATTGAGCTCACGATTGTTCTTAAGCGTGTGAGCTTTTCAACAACTTCAATGGCTTTATTTCTGGTTATGGTTGCTTTAAATAACCGCACAGGAATAAAGGGCTTAATACTTACATGCATTATAGGTAGGTTATAGTTAATATTAAATTTTTCCACACTAGGTTTAGCCGTCAATGCTTCCATACTACGTTTAGCTATTAATGTAGCTGCTCTAGATCGACTAATTTCATTTCTTTTTGATGCACGCCATTCTTTTTGAGGGGGTAAATTATAGTCGATTAAAGTTTTTTCAATATGGTTAGTAGCATTGACAGATGTAAGCAGTGTATATATTTGTATTAACTCCTCCAACTCCATGTCAGAATTAATAAGTTCGTTGAATTTAGATGTAATATGAGCTTGTAAATTTTTTTCACCAAGAAGAACATTTTTCTCAATACAAGCGATTAAATCAGACTTCTCCAATTCATTTGATAACCTTGGATATTTAAAGAAAAAATGATCAACAACATAGTCTGTACGAACTTCTTTTCCAAGATTATTTTTAAACCTCGGAAGTTCAGTGAATCCATACTTATCAATCACAGACCAAGAATGTGGTGTTGACCTATTACGTTTTTTAGCACCAATACTGCTTGTTTTAGGCGCCCCTATAACTACGGCAACGGGTTTTGGCGCAGTAAAACAACTATGCCCTTTTGAAGTAACACCTTTAGCTTTAGTCAAACCTTTTTCCAAGTGACCCCCTGTAAATAACCAATACGAAATTAACCTAAATGTTCAATAATAGCACTATCGATTAAAAACATCTAAATTTTCCAAACACTTTCAAAACACTTTCATTTGTATCTAATTTATAAAGCTTTAATAATGCCCATAAATTCTCAAGGCATATATTTTTCTCATTGTGTTTTAAAATATTTATCAGTTCACCATCTGACACTTTATTAAAATCATAGCCAAACTCTTCTAAGAAGGCGTTAATAACTAAATGAAGTGATAACATTCTAGACCACCTAAGTTCATTAGACGGGGTTAATCCAGAAACAAAATCTACTAACTTATCGGCTTTTCTCTGAGTTTCATCATCATTTATAAACGAGTCATAAGCTTTAATTGATTTTAGCAACTGTGTATCATTATCGTACTCAAGTACACACCCTACCATCGCTATGAAGTTATCTTTGAAGAAATGGTCACTATCCATCTTAGAATCATAGTTTTGGCCATCAAATAATGAAACATCTGTCATTAGCAACTGAAACACCTTTAGAAACTTTAAGAAATCCAAATCTTGCTTCTCCGCAACAGTTGAATCTAAAAAAATCATCTCTTTTTCTGTTGAATAACTAACGCCAAAAAAAACAAGTAACCTATATACAAATGACTTTAGGTAATATTTATCACCCTGCTCATTATTCACGTGCCAATTCCTATTATGATTATCCATAAAGTTCCATAATCGACTATCAAGTGTTTCAGCAGCGTTAATAAGAGTAATTTTATTTTTAGATATTACATTTTTTATTTTAACTTTTTGTTCATGTTCATGAGTTTTATTCAGTTTATACTTATGTGATTGTGCATCGATTTTATGTTTTAATTTTTCTATTTCAACATCAGATTCTGTCTTTAGCCTTGATTGCAAGAGCGCAATTTCTTTATCAGTTTCGCTTTTTAGCTCGTTTTTTAATTTTTCTAAGTCAATTGTTTGCTGAGCTTTTTCATTTTGAATGATTCTTTTGGACATTACCGTTGCCAAGAAGCTTGAAAAACCGAAAATTAATAAAGCCCCTCCACCAATCGAAGCTAAAATAGCTTGAACTAAGCCCCATACATCTATATCAGTCATAATCTGTCCTTAAAGTTTTTCTTTTATGTTTCCACGGTGCATACGAACCGAACTAATCACAACCCCCTCAAAAAGATATTCATCATGCTTAGTAACTTTTACCGGTGGGTATTCAACGCTATCAGATAAAAGAAGATTGTTCTTAAGGTCTGCAATCTTACAAACGAACACACCACTATAGGCAGCAACAATTACATCGCCTTGCTTAACATCAACGCTGCGGTCGATTATCAGCAGGTCACCGTCAAAAATTCCAACACCTTCCATTGACCGGCCGCTAGCGATACCATAGAAAGTTGCATCTTTATTTTTTTCTATTAGGCCTGCGACTCCATTTGGTAAATCTTTAAAGTTGTTCGCTTTGTTGAAATTACTTTCTAACACCTCAGTATTCATCTGAAAACTTCTCCTTAATTTCATTCAAATCACTATAACTCTTGTATTTATTTAGCAATTTCAAAATTTCATCATCAGCAGGAAGGTTTGGTAAACTTCTTGAGCTATGAAGTACAATTTCAGCTATTTTATTAAAGTGAAGACTTGCCTCTTCGTTGCTTATTTTTATTGAGCTAGACTCTTTTACAAATATATCTACTTTTTCTACAATTGCAGATTCATACAAAGAGGCTTCCAAAAGGCAACTACCATGTAGTTTCTCTATTCTACCTTCCAACTCTTTAATTTTGATGTTTATAACCGCAAGATTCTCTATAGACTTTTCAGTTTGCTCTTTAACTTGTTCAATACACTTATTAATAGCACTGTCATCTTGACATTGCGCGCAGGCTCCCATTTCTTGGCCCTCCTGCAAAATCAATTTGTACTCATCGAATGACCTAACTTTTAAGATCCTTAGCTCCCAGCATAATGCATAAAACGAAACTAAATTTGATAATAGTGATAAACCTAACTCGTACTTTTTTTCTTTATTCCAGTCGTTGCTTGCGAGCCAAGCTGCTATTAATATCAAATTAGTTGTGTAAGCAATTAAAATAGTAAATACAGCGATTACTACATCACTAAAACTTCCCCATGACCCGCCTTTTACACAAAAAACATAAAACATAAATAAAGCTAAAAATAAAACCAAATAACTAATGGTTACTCTTATAAACCATGCTTTAAAACTTTCCACTAAACTGCACCTTCAATTTTCTCAGCCAAAGCCCTTAGCTTATAAGCAATCGTCGCTTTCGTATCATTCTTATTGAAATAAGCCTCTAAACGTTCATTTTCGATATCTAGAGCTAATGTGAAGTTACAGTAATCGCTAAAGCCTACTGGCTTTACGTTTATGTTGTTGAGCTTTTTCTGCATGCTAATTTCCCTATCAGTTAAGTTTGCGCAATTAATTGTTAACTTTTATAATTACCAAAACCAAAAATTAAAAATACTCTTAATTTATAGATGGTTAAAAGTGTATCGTGTGCGCAATTACTATTCAAAAAAGTTAAAATTTTTGTACTTCTCCCTTTCTGTTTTTACAAAATCTTCTAATTTCCATCGGTCATACGATATTTTTGATATTAGAGCTTTAAAAAACTCCTGGTAACAAGTATTTAGCGCATCAGGTTCACTTTCTTTAATGTACATATAGGCAGATTGACGCTTGACAGTTTTAGAAGGTTTTAACTGCATAAATACTTTATAATAGAAATCCTCAAAAGCAGTTTTTTGATATATATCAAGCGCTTTCAAGATAAAACCTTCATGATTGATACTGCTCACAAGGCCTTTAACCTCATGATTGTACTTTACTGAAATTTCGGACAGCAAATACTCTAAATCTAATTCTTCAATTAGCTTATCTAATAGTGGTATTTTGAAGTACTCAATGTAAAGTAATTTATCTAATGAGAACAAGAAGTCTAAGACTTGCTTGTATTTAGAAAATAACTCAATCGCATGTTTATAGAAATTTATTTTAGTGGACTCAGGCATCTTAGAAATACACTTGGCTGCATGGTACTCCATTATGCTTTTGTGTATAAAGTGATACTGATGACCTTCTTTAAGCAGTAAGCACGTAACTTTGACAATATCATCTAAAAATAAGCTTTCACTTTTACTGTTATGGTCTGTGTAATTTAAGGATTTCTTTGCAATATCCTTAGCCGTTTGAAATGAAATTGAAGTGTAATTACTACGATTACACTCTAAGCAAAATATATTAAAAACATGGTTTAGTTCATCTTTATTTAGTCCTGAAGAAAATTCTCTAACATACCCAGGCTTGGTCGCGTCATGTCTTGAGCACATGACATGAAATAAATTCTCATAAAAACCTTCCAAACTCTGTGGTACATCCCCTTCTTCGACATAATGTATTGCCAAAAGCGTTAGCAATAGTGGGGTTGAAACAAGTGAAGTTATTTTCTTCCCATCTATGTTGTGAATTATATCTTTAACTTGCTCTGTATCAATAAAGAGTTTAGTTAGTAATGGTTCAAAATCAGAACGACGTAATTTTTCAATTTTATATACGTTAAAATGAGCGCTATTCTGAATTGATGAATCAGGTCGAGAAGAAACAATAATAGGTAGATTATGAAATTTACAACACCAAGATTCAATGGATGTAATGGTATCTCTTATATATGCAGATCCTAACTCATCGAAGGCATCAAGAAGTAAAGCACATTTACCAGTAGATAAGATAGGATCTAAATCATCCATAGAAACTTCTATTCCTAATTGCTTTAGCCCATCTAAAATTAACCTTTCTAAGCTGTTGCTTTCTGATACTTTTCTTAGCTCTACAAATATAGGAAGCACGCAACCTTTTTTTAGCTCTTGACTTGCTAAATATCTAAGTAGAATAGATTTACCCTGCCCAGCTGTTCCTTGGACAACTAATTTGCAATTTCTAGGGAAAGTCCCAAGATCTATTACTGTAATTTTTTTACCTTCAGCAATAATCTTTGTTGGGTAATAAAAGCTATTTAAATCAACTTCCTTACTCATTTGCCAAATCGTTTTCACTTTGGAAACTTTTGAAGCTTTTAAGAAAACATCCTTTACTTTTAAATTTTTCAATTTCTTCTGAAGTGATTTATGCTCCTTTACAGAATTAAAAATGTCTTCCGTTAGCAATTTTCCAAATGCTTTAGCTATTCCAAGTTCAGGTAATAACTCCATGTTAAGCTCCAATTCACTTTATCATTTAACAATATATATTAAGAACAATAATTACAATACGTTAGGCAACATCCTCCATCGTTTCATGAATATTTTTAAATATATCTCTCTCCCATTCACTAATTAGCCTTAGAAGCTCTTTAGTTACTTCATCATGTGCGCAGCTGTAGCTTTTGTGATTGATACGGTGATTTGGCAACGACTTCTCTTTGATATTGGCTTACGACCTCTACCATGGCAGTGAATGCAAATATCAGGGCTTGGGCTCGTCGCTTTCTCGCCTGGTACTAAACCGCTGACTTCGCATTCATTACATACCTTCCGTACTTGCTCATATGGCGCTTGTTTAAATTCTGATATAACTACGATTTTACTCTCTATAAACCAAAAAAAGCGCCTTAAAGGCGCTTTGCTGGACAAACATAGGAGGTTAGTAAAACCTTAGTAACACATACTCAAGCATCTTTTTCATGCTGGGTGTGTGCTTTTCTGCATAGAGATAGTAACCCGTTGCACCCATTACAAATTTGGTGCAAAACAGGCTCATTACGATTAGCCAAACGAGATTTTCTGTGGTCTTAAGCTGATAAAACGTAAATCCAACACCACTGATTAGAATCAGTGCGATAATAATCTCTATACGATTGCGATAGATAAATGAGTGTTTAAAACTCATCTATTCCACCGCAAGAAATATCAATCCCCCAATCAGTATCATCAAATACAGAGAAAGAATCACAGCTTGTTGTATCAGAAAAATCACTGTTATCCGTGCCAAATACGTTGCCACCTATATCTACACAATTGCCATTATCAGCATCATTGATAGGTAAACCGGTTGCAGGATTAATCGATGTAGTCGTCATTTTATAACCTCTTAGAGTGGGTGAGTTCTCTTTAAAAGTTAATGATTTTGTGATAAAAAACAAACTCGTTTGACTGCGAAGCTCAGCAACAAACAGTTTGGATTATCACTTTCTTCTTTTCTATTTATCTCACTATTCACAGACAATATTACTTTGTTTTGTTACGAAGTAGACTTACTTTTTCGTCTGAAAGACATCAAATCCAGCCTAATTCGGAACGAAATTAGGCAATAAAAAGCGTCTCAGAATGAGACCAATAAGTCGCGTAATGTGCCGTAGGCGAAGCCGAAGAAACATGGAGCAGCGCGAATGTACAGCTGGTCTGTACTCACCGCGATGATGTTTCGCCCTAGCGAAATTCGGTTGAAATTTGGAACAAATTGAAAAGCGAACCACCTTTTCGATAGAAAAGTAAGCGATATGATGAAGGCGGATAATGGGGCACCCATCGCCTGTTCATAAAGCGGCATTGTGGCGGTGAGTACAGAGCGTAGCTCGGTACATTCGCGCTATGGCTTAATACGCTAGAGCGGTAGCTCGTTGAGTCAGCTCGTTGCGGAGCAACATCAGAGATGACGGGCGTTTTAAGCCATATGTTTGAACAACAACGTTGTGAAGACATCAGCTGAAAGCTACCTGTTGTTGCGATAATCATCGCGACAACTCTGCCGGGCATGCGTATAAAGCATCCCGGTAGGAAAACCGGCAAACAATCGCTAATAAGCGATAATTTGCAAGGTGGGTTGTTAGTTAAAGATTCAAACTAACAACCAAGGTCTTTATACATGACAAGCATCCAAAACAACAATACCAGTAACCAACTTCAGCTCGCCTACCCTCGCTATTTTGATTTTGATATGCGCTACTATGAAGGTGCAAACAATCATCAAAAGTTTAGCAATCGCCTGAAGCTCTCAATCCTCATTGCCATTCGATTCACTATCATCACACCAGGCCTTGTGAGTTGGCTTTATGGCATCTCACACCGATTAGCCTTGGAGCATTTAAATAGACTCACTAGTGATGGCTTTTTAAAGCTCGTTAAAACACATCGCAGCCCCGATGGGCGTGTCTATGTTCCAACCTACAGCGCGGCAAAGTACGCTGAAGAAATAATGAATATTGATGTCTACTTCAGAGCCAATACCAACCCCGCCTTACAGTTTAACCATAACAACGTAATGCATAACCTAATTAACGCCTTCGTGATGCTAAGAGGCATTCACAATTATCACAGTGATGGCACCTACGCCCCCATGTGGCAAAGCTTTATAACTGAACCCGAATTCAAACGCGCCAATACAAGCACAGAAACCCGAACAGTCGATGGCGCAGTTCGCTTATTAGATGGCTCAATTGCAGCCATAGAAGTCGAACACTCCTTTAAAAACAAAACAGCACGGCAAGCCATTCTTCTAAAATACCTAGCCTCAATTAAAAATGGCGAATACGACAAAGTGTTTTTATTCTCCCAGTCGCAGCAAATTTTTGACGACATAAAGCGCCTGCATGAACAATTATTCGAAGAAATGACAACACGGTTCGATAAGAAAACTCGATACCCTCTCCTATCGCCTGAAGATGTTGAGTTACTGCAGTCATCTATTATCTACCGAACCAAGCTATGCGATGAAATAAGTGAGAGGTTTTATGATGACTAAGTGAGTTTTAGATATGGGCAGAGTCATAAGGGCATAACTCGTAACTGGACAAAAACACGTTAGAGTATTTAATCAGTAACGCCAAGCTCACCGGAACATTTTACGGAGAGCGTTTTTGTGAAAACAATGAGGCGAAGCGTAATGCACAAAAACGAGCGTAGAAAAATGTTTCCGTGTGCAGCTTTTTGTTATGCATTGCCCAAATTTAAATTCCTATAGTTCAACTGAGATATTTTAGCCCTTAGGCTTCCCACCAAGTTTTACTATC
Organism: Pseudoalteromonas sp. bablab_jr010; assembly: GCF_016464105.1. Classification (NCBI taxonomy): domain Bacteria; kingdom Pseudomonadati; phylum Pseudomonadota; class Gammaproteobacteria; order Alteromonadales; family Pseudoalteromonadaceae; genus Pseudoalteromonas; species Pseudoalteromonas sp. bablab_jr010. Next base: position 9,377 of record NZ_JACDWV010000050.1, read on the forward strand.
AAATCGGAAAATGATGGGTTGTCACGAATGAGTTTCTTTAAATCAGCGTTACGTGCATAGCGGCGCGCCATTTTTCCATTGCGGTCGCTCAGCATGAATACTGCATTGTGATATTCTGCAGAAACGTAATTGTCAAGCCAATCTTCAATATCTTGTTTCAATACTATCAATTCTGCACCGACGCTATTGAGCTTTTTAACCTGCTCTTCTTGAATATCCGGGTCAGGTAAAGGTGTAATTATAGCTGCAACGTTTATTGCGCGATTACTTATTAAGTGCTCCGCTAATTGTGCGATAGCAAGTTGCCCCCCCGCAGGTATCACACTAAACTGAACGTCAGTATCGAAACGCTCGAGCAACACTTGAATAGTACGGACATCATCCTCGCCCTCAACCAATATACTCCATTGCTGGCTCTGAACATTATTTTCAACTCTGCGATTATCTTGTTTCGATTCTGAAAGGTATGTCTCTAGAGGATAAAAAGGTTGCCCATAGCTAGAGGCATAACGTCGCTTTGCACGCAGCGCCTCACGCAAGGTTATTTTCCCGTCTTCAATAAGTAAAAGGTCATTGTGACCAAAAAGAATGAGATTCAACTCTTTTCCATTTAGTAATGCGTCGACAGCATCTGTGCTGTAATCCGACATGGAAAAAAAGATTCCGATCGTACCTACTAGCTTGCCATCGACCTTACCTTTAAATGAGTAAAGAGCAGATGCGGGAATAGGGGATGCGTGCCACTTGGCCTCAAGTAGGTAGCAATCCTCGCCAATAGCAAAAGAACCATCAATTTCTTCACCAGACGGGCGCATACTAGTGCGAGGTTCCATCTCCTCTTTAAACAACATCGCATTAAGAATTCGCTCAAAGGCTCTGCCTCTCTTCTGAAACCAGTTAGGGCCGCGCTGCTCTGGTGGCTCTAACCAGTCTCTCAATCGTGTATCTTCCAATTCCACCCCTCACTTATATCTTTTTAATGCATCTTATTGAGTGCTTTATAATGGATTAACTAAAGATCAAATTATTATTATTTCCACTAAAAGCATTCGACTCTCGACCTTGCATAACGCCCGCCTCAACTGCCGGAGGCTACTGGCGCTTTTTGTGCATTTTTTTGCACAAAAGGTGACAGTGGCCAGAGGTCAGATTGCAGGCGCTTGTTAGGCACGGTTAATCGAAGAAATCATCCAAATCTTCGTCAACATTATTAGCGTTTACTATTGTAGCTTCGAATAAATTCTTCATTTGAATATAGTCTGCTTCATGCTCTGAGACAGTGAAAGGTGTGGATTTTCCACTTGTTTCAATTTCAAATCTAAAAGTTGAAACTTCCGTATCTTCATCAAATCGATTACTAAAATATAAAGTGTGATCTTTGTGATTACAAAAATATGATCTATCACCACCTTCGTGCCACTCAATTTTTTCATCTTCTGTTGATTCGTGCAGCTTTTCGACAAAGCCTCTTAGTTTTTTTGGTATCATTTAAACTCCCATATTATCTTTTGAAGTCTTAGTTCCAATCACGCAAGACAAATGGCTACTCATATCGAGCAATACTTCACGTAGTTTATTTTTTGCTCTTGATGACTTAACTGAAGATGAATGATGGCTACAACTCTGCAAAAGTGCACGATTCTTCCGATGATCTGAAGAATCATCATTCATCTCTTCATGGAAAACAGAGCTATAAATTTTGCTGATTGTCAGCAATACACTTGAGGATATTATTTCATTTTTATTAATGGACTCTATTGCCATCTCGATAGAAGCTAAACACTGCGTTATATCTCGTAAACCATAAAGGTCATCCATCTTTTTATATACTTTCTCTGATTCTTCTTTTGCTACTTGCGCAGTGTTCTTTGCATTCATGACCTCAAGAATCGCAAAAATAACACCATATATGGTTGCGTAACCAGTTATACCAGTAAAAATAACAACCTCATCTTTCCTTAAATCAGGAATAAAGTAGAAGGTCATGACTGTTGCAATAATCACAACAAGCAATGAAATTACATGTGGTAGCATATTTCTCCTTTAATTAACTAAACTCGAGTGCCTAACGCCGCATTAAGGTGTGAGCGGCGCTTGGCTATACTTGAGCGAAGCGAAACCGCCAAGCGTTGCGAATCACTCTTAAATGCCTTGTTATGTGATACTTAACGCTTCCACGTAAACATAATCGAGAAATGACTCAACATCATTTATGATGTTTTCAATATACTCTCTCTCGATTTTCAACTGCTTATCATCCACAAGAGACAAACCAGTACCATTGGCTACGATGTTGATTACACTACTTGCTGACTTATATGATGATATATTGCCATCACAATGAACAATACAGTTCCTTAACTTATTCATTGCTTGTATGTTCGCCCATATTGGATTAACTGGTTGCAAGTCCAAACTTGCTAACATTTTAAGATAATTAATAGAGCGAACCACCCCCTCCCCTTTTAAATCACTCACGGAGACAGGATAGCCATTCATTTGTTTCAAACGTACACACAGACTATTGAGAGAAGTTTCTAAAAGTGTATACAATGAAACCAATGTCGATTTTCTATACATGACAATATAGACATTTTCGATATCATGATAGATATCAGAAAAATAATCATCTAACTCATTCAACTGCTCACCTGACAAGCCGATTTTGCTTTCATTATATGAATTTTCAAGACTTGCTTTATCAGAGATAAATTTAGACTCTAACTCTAACGTATAATTTCTAAAATCTTCTAACTTAATTTTAGTTATTGATTTAATTGCTTCTGAAATAACTTGATTCATATTTACTTTTTTAAACATGTAAAACCTTACTGACTAGTCCGTCGTATCACATAACGCTTTGCACAGGGGCAATTAACAGTTGGATATACTTACGCGAAGCACCAAGCCAACTGTTAATTGTCCCAGTGAGTGTACGAACGAACTTTAGCAATTTGTTATATTTCATAGCATTGCCTTTAATATTGTTGCTATTGCAGCTTTTTGCTGCGGATCAGTTGCTTCTTCGAATATCTTTACTAAATAAGGAGTCACATGCTTTTTTTCTTTATTGGACATTAAAAATGAATCGTCAAACCAAATTTGATTATCGCTATCAAGCATAAGCGTAAAAGCATCATTATCACTCTTTACGATGAGTCCAATCACTTCGCCCTCTACAAAGGTTCCCTCATAGATCAAGTTGCTTTTTATAGCTGAAACTCTTGGGTTCATCTCACTCTTAGCCATCGTGGCGCTAACAAAAAACAATGAAATTACTAGAGTCCAAATCTTCGACTTCACCGACACACCTTGATTGAAATATAACGCTTTGCTAAGCGGCTAAGTACATTTTGCTATAATGCGCGGAGCGCGAGCAAACTGTACGTGTCCGTTTGAGCAAATTGTTAACTTGCCAGCCACTGAAGTAATGTGGCTAAGTGACTGAATCCCATAGCTAACAAACTTACGATAAATTTTAGCGAATCTTTCAACCCAAATATTGCCTCAATTACCGTAATAGTTGTTAATAAAAGGATTAGGTTATTGGTTCGTGTTTGAAGCAGTTGCTGCTGGCTTTGGCAGTAGTAATCATGCCACCACTCATTTTCTTTTTTATAGGGTTCATCTATATCGTGGTCTCTATGGTGCTGGTAGGTTTTAATTACCTCACCCTCTTTATCAGGCACCAAAATACAGCGAGTAGCAATAGAACCTTCATGCCAGAATGTATATCGGTCAAAATACAGTTCAAACTCTTCACCAGGGTTTAACGCTTTAACTTTTGGCTTAGAGTGGGCTCGTTGCTCCATGCCACTAAACCCATTCCCCGAGCTAATTATAAACTCAGATATTGTTGCTCCTGAAAATGGTTCTGAGCCAATATTCTTTATTTTTAGACCATATTCAAATGGTTCATTTTGAATTAAAAATGGATATTTTCTAGCGTACCACTTTTTTTTAATAGGCCGATGGATAAATTGAAGCCGCAGATCTGTTTGCTGCTTAGGTAGCATTTCCATTTGCTCTTCTTTATTTTCTTCCACTAAACACTCCGATTTGTGAGGGCAAGTTAACGCCCCAATCAGAGGCAATAAAATAGCTGGTTAAAATAAGCGACGAAGGAGCAAAACCAGCTGTTTTTTGTCCTTTGAATTGGCTTGTTATGCACGACTACATAATTGGTCAAAATTCATTAATTCCAAAGGAGATATCCTATCGAAATCCCACTTAGGTACATAAATCGTCTCATCTCTTAAGGCCTGTGCAAAAGCTTCTAAATCAGCTTTTGACTTTATACCAAGGATACCTGTTATTCTGTTGAAGTAGTCTGTAGATTCTGCTCTTAAAAACAGTTCAAAAGTACCACCTCTAAACGACTTAAATACAAGAGTTTCTGGCCACCACTCTTGCCTTCTCCCTTCGTTAAGACTGTGCATTGCATCTGTGACATACAATACAAAATCAGCTTGCATCATTTGCTCAAATGAAATTCCCGAATCCGAACATCGCCCTTTTAATATGTCGGCGTGTAATGAGAGGCGTCTCAAACCCAATCGCGAATTTCTATGATTCAATGAGTTAAGGTAATGTCTGAAAATACCATAAGACCGCATTTTACTTTGACCAGTTCTTGGGCTTTCTTCTTCAAAGTAGCGCTGAGTAAGCAGGTGTTCAACAACATCAAAGCGTTCATATTTGAGGAAAATAGTAATACACAATAAAAAGCATTCTTGAACAATAAATTGAAGGTTATCCCAATCCCATTCATGGTATTGATTGACACCCTCAGGGCGGTCTAGATATTTAATTAAAGATTCGAAGAATTTATGTATTACAGGAATTGTACCTTTATTTGTGTCGTACTGAGCTAGAGTAGAAAAAACTTCGATTAACTCATTATGAACAGGCATCGCACTAGCGATACTATCAATAACTTTCTGATCAAAGTCATTTGCTCCATTACTAGGCTCAAGTCGGAATTTTTCAATACCTGATGCTAGAATATTGAAATATTCCAATATTGCACCATGTGCATGTGGCCTAGAATTTTTAACAGCTTCAGTCATTCTTCGAAAAGCAACACTGGTGCCTATTGAGATAGATTCGTCTTCTTCCAGAAATGCGGGCTTATTACCTAACTCCGGCTTTACATTTAATGGCTTGTCGTACACCCAACGTAATAATTGTTCAAAGTTTTTTCCATAAAGGTCTTCGTCAGATAGATCTATATAAATCCTTGATTTGTAGAAAACAGGTAGCTTTGTATTTCCTTCTTGGTCTCGGTTTGCAATCACAGCCACAAACTTGTTCTGCTCCACACTTTCATAAACTTCGGCTGAAATTATTTGGGTTTCAGTCCCTACGCCACCAGATCTTTTATTAGCCTTTTCACTGTATTGCTCATCAATGACTAAAATGACTTTTTTAATTTCCTCATCGGTTACCATTTTCTCCATGAAAGCATTTGCGTCATGCCCTTCTTTTAGATCCCATTTATCAAGAATGACATCTACACCACTTTCACGTAGTTCTGAGCCTAGACGAAGAACCCATTCCTCATGATCTGTACTTGACCAGCAATAAGATATAAATAATTTAGGAGCAGACATTTCTAGAAGATATCCCTATAGGTTGAAGAGTGCATAACATGTTTATAGCGAGCTAATCGCGCGTTTTTCTACCACAGCGTAGCTCGTTTTTCTTATTAGATTATTTCTAACAAACTTGTTAACTAATTACCAGTGTTATTAAAATTTAGGAGTTCTCGCTTTTACCTCAGGATA
>NZ_JACDWV010000051.1:0-52248 GCF_016464105.1 Pseudoalteromonas sp. bablab_jr010
GCATTACCCCATGCACATACCACTGCGGAGTGGTAGTTCAGTTGGTTAGAATACCGGCCTGTCACGCCGGGGGTCGCGGGTTCGAGTCCCGTCCACTCCGCCATTTGTTTTCCTCAAGCAAATGATTAAATAAGTCTTTACATTACACTTTACTATTTACTTATACTGACAACGTATCTCGTATCTCGTATCTCGTATCTCGTATCTCGTATCTCGTATCTCGTATCTCGTATCTCGTATCTCGTATCTCGTATCTCGTAAATTTCTTCCTATCTTGCTAATATTCTTCATTATTCCTATTTATTCAGCTTCTTATATCTGCATGAATAGCAAAGAATGGCGGCTCCACAACAAAAAGGAAATGCGTTATGAGTACATTCGGAACACAACTAAAACACTATCGCAGTGAGCTAAAACTAAGCCAACCAGAATTTGCTGAGCAAGTTGGAATAGAGCAAAGCTACCTTTCAAAACTTGAGAACGATAAATCAGTGCCTTCAAACGACACATTTCGTTCAATATTAACGGCGCTCAATCTAACAATTTGCGACTTTATGGAGCCATTAAAACATTCTGTAGATAAAGCGAGATTGATTAATGTGCCTGACATTGAAGCTTGGTATAAGCAACAAAGTAATAAGCAATTCATTAAACAGCGCTCATTAATCTATATTGCGATACTGTTAAGTGCGCTAGGTTGTGCCATGTTTTATTTAGGGCATCAAGAAAAGCTATTCAATACAAAGTTCTATGAGTACAAATCATATGGTGTAGTGAAAGATAATGAACCAGATGGCATTTTTCATGATTGGCGAACGCTACTTGTAGAACAAAGCCGCGAGAAAATAGATGCTAAACGTCGAGAAATGATTAGCAGGCATGATTTTAAATTTATTATTTCAGCGGACTATAAAGGTATTTCGTTTGTAGAATCTGGCGAGCAAGGCAGGCGCTTATATAGCCTTACTTCAAAAACACCTATTATCAAGCCCCATAAAGGCCATGTGTGGCTTGAGTTTATAGGTATCTTATTGCTTGTAGTTGGTGCAGGTCTCATAACATTTGAGAGTAAACTGACAAGAGTGCATTAATGAGTTGTAGAACCTGACGCGTGTTAGCTGGCGTCAGGATCACGAGGAATTAAATGTGCAAATTGCTGCTGGTGGATTTGTTCATATAGGGTAGCTGCATAGCTTTGCGCATCATGTAATCTACGCGTACTGATGTGTTTTCTAAGATCATCAAGTGCAGCCGTTGCAGGTTCATAACCTTGGCTACTTGCCAGACTTAACCACACCGCGCCATGAAAAACACTGTGCGGTACACCTTGCCCTTTGATGAAAAACAGCCCCATATAAAATTGCGCCCTATGGTTACCTGCCATAGCTGCTAAGCGCATCCATTTGGCAGCAAGGGGAGGCTGTTCATTTTTTAAATAATACAAAGCTTTGTTTAGTACGTTTTCAACAGATTGAGTACTTTTATTTTGCGCCGACCCTTTATCGGGTTGGGTAATAAAGGCAAGTACATTATCAAGCTGTTGCTCTAAATCTAAGCCTACTGGCGAATTATCAGACATAGTTTAGTTATTTTCTTGAAATAAAAGACCTTATTAGTTTAGAACATTGCAAGGTAAAATGTCCTCTTATTGAGATAAAATATGATAAAATTAGCCAATTAATCTCAACTTAAAGTTCAACATGTTCGAAAGACTTTTCAAAATCACTGAAAACAACACCTCTGTGCGCCGCGAGACTATTGCTGGCATCACGACATTCATTACCATGGTTTACATTGTATTTGTTAACCCTGCCATGCTAGCAGAAGCGGGAATGGACCAAGGTGCGGCATTCGTAGCAACCTGTATTGCTGCTGCAATTGGCTGTTTTATCATGGGTTTATGGGCAAACTACCCATTAGCACTGGCTCCGGGGATGGGCTTGAACGCCTTCTTCACTTATGGTGTTGTTTTGGGCATGGGCTACACTTGGCAAGCTGCATTAGGTGCAGTTTTTATGTCTGGTTGTATCTTTTTATTCTTAAGCCTATTTAAGGTGAGAGAGTGGATCATAGACGCTATTCCACTGGTATTAAAGCGTGCCATTGCCACAGGTATCGGTGCTTTCTTAGCGCTTATTGCATTGAAAAACGCCGGTATTATCGTAGCAAGCCCTGCAACCTTAGTGCAGTTGGGCGATATCACAGCCCCAGGTCCACTACTTGCGATTTTTAGCTTTTTTGTTATTGCAGCACTGTTATACCGCGATATGAAAAGCGGCGTACTTATCAGTATTTTATTAGTAACCGCAATTGCGCTTGGTTTAGACCTTGTGGAGTATCAAGGAATTATTTCAATGCCGCCTTCAATTGCACCAACCTTTATGCAATTGGATTTTGCAGCAGCATTCGAAATCTCAATGCTAACAGTGGTATTTGCGTTCTTATTTGTTGATTTGTTTGATACTTCAGGCACTTTAGTTGCTGTAACGCAAAAAGCAGGTATTGCTGATGAACAAGGTAAAATGCCTCGTTTAGGTCGTGCATTAAGCGCTGACAGCACAGCTACCATTGCAGGCTCAATGCTTGGTACGTCAACAACAACGTCTTACATTGAATCAGTAGCAGGTGTGTCTGTGGGCGGCCGTACAGGTCTAACTGCTGTTGTTGTAGGCATTTGTTTCTTGTTAATGATGTTCTTTGCGCCACTTGCTGGCATGATCCCAGCTTATGCAACGGCAGGTGCAATTTTATATGTAGCTGTGTTAATGATGCAAAACTTAAAGCTGGTAAATTGGGATGATATGACAGATGCCATTCCAGTGAGCGTAGTATTATTAATGACGCCGTTAACTTTCTCGATTGCTCACGGTATTGCGCTTGGTTTTATTTCTTATACTGCAGTGAAGTTGGTATGTGGTAAAAAAGATGAAATCAGTATTAGTGTGTGGGTATTAACAGCGCTGTTTATTGTTAAGTTTGCGTTTTTATCTTAATTTTCACAAAGCAAAGAAAAAGTGGTTTACCACTTTTTCTTTGGTGCGAATAACACGTCTAAATCGTCCTGCTCTTGTTCTGCTTTCTTCTTTAGTGACGTCGCATTTGATGCTTTCAACTCAGAGCTAATCGTTTCTAAATAACCTTCAACTTCTTGTCTTTTCGAGTTTACATATTCATCGCTATAGCTAACTGAGTTAAGCGTTGCCAGTGCTTTTTCGAAATACTGTCTGGCAGAGCCCACCATATTTGCTGAGCGAGCTGAAAGCCCACGCTTAATTTGGCTTTCTACGTTGATTCGAAGTTGTAGTTTTTCAAGGCGTTTATCTTCGGCAACAAATATTTGACTCTCGATTTTACCTTTACTATGTTCAGAGCGTAGCACTGCCCTTAGTTTTTTTATTCCTTGAATTAAAGAAATAAGCTGCTTATCGTTGTCTGGTAACACTAATGAGTCGCTATTATTCGCCTCAATTGGACCCCCTAAACGCTGTTTAGCTTCATTTAAGCGACTTTTGAGTTCCTTAGAACTTGGAGAGAGTTGTACCATACTTGCAAGAGCATCATATATACGGCGCTGAATAATACGTAGAATATTCTCAGACATGGGAATATTGGCACTGTTAAGCAGCACGTCTTCTGCTTCTTCAATGATTTTCTTTTGCTTAGTTAACTCTTTGCGGCGCTCTGCTTCTTGTTTTTCTTTGTGTTGTTGCACAGCACTGACCCATAATGCGATCACAATTAATGCAACAATGAGCATGATGATGATAGAAACAATCATTACTAAATCTCAGTTTTAACTATCTAATTTTTTTATATTACCTTAAAAAGATTAGATCTGAACAGTTTTGCGGTAGTTATCTCGAATAAACTTATTAAGTTTACTACTTTATAATGAGTATAGCGCTAAACTAACATCTTTATTGAATATTTTGCGAGTAAACACGGCTACCGAGCATTAATTTAATGTGTTAGCCTTAGAAACAATCGATATAAATGTATAGCGCGATGAAATATCGCTTGGCATTGCGCTTTGCAGCCTTTATAAATAAACAATAACAACGTTTACAATGCAGCCATGAAACTACAACAACTCAGATATATAGTCGAAGTCCAAAATCATAAACTGAATGTCTCAGCGACAGCCGAAAGTTTATTTACCTCGCAACCGGGGATCTCGAAACAAGTTCGTATGCTTGAAGACGAACTGGGCGTACAGATCTTTGGCCGTAGTGGCAAACACCTTACCCATGTAACCAGTGCCGGTAACGAAATAATTAATATTTCGCGAGAGATATTGTCGAAAGTTGAAGGTATTAAAGCGGTTGCTAATGAGCATACTTTGCCTGATCAAGGTAAACTTAACATTGCGACTACTCATACTCAGGCTCGTTACGCATTACCGAATGTTATTCAAGGCTTTATGAAAAAGTACCCGGCAGTTTCTCTGCATATGCATCAAGGAACGCCACAGCAAATTTCTGATGCGGCAGCACGCGGTGATGCTGACTTTGCCATTGCGACTGAGGCACTACATTTATACTCTGATTTAGTTATGTTGCCGTGCTATCACTGGAATCGCAGTATTGTTGTGGCAAAAACACACCCACTTGCGCAAAAGGCTGATAACTTAACGGTTGCCGATGTGGCTAAATACCCACTGATAACTTATGTGTTTGGTTTTACTGGTCGTTCTGAATTAGATAAAGCCTTCAATGCTCATGGCCTTGAGCCGCATATTGTTTTTACTGCAACGGACGCTGATGTCATTAAAACTTATGTTCGTTTAGGGCTAGGTGTGGGTGTTGTGGCGTCTATGGCGATTGATCAAATAACAGATACTGATTTAGTCTGTATTGATGCAAGTCACTTATTTGAAGCGAGCACCACTAAAATTGGTTTTCGAAAAGGCAGCTTTTTACGCAGCTACATGTATGATTTTATTGAGCGTTTTGCCCCGCACTTAACGAAAGAGCTGGTTGAACGAGCAAGTTTATTACGTAACCAAGAAGATGTTGATAAACTCTTCGAAAACATTGAGTTACCAGTAAAATAGAGATAAGAAAGCCGCTTTAAAGCGGCTTTTTATTTTGCTTAAATTAACACTCGATGATATTAACTGCTAAGCCACCGCGAGCGGTTTCTTTGTATTTCGTTTTCATATCATTACCTGTATCGAGCATGGTTTTAATGACCTTATCAAGGGTTACTTTTTGCTCTCCAGAACCACGCATTGCAAGGCGTGACGCATTAATTGCTTTAATTGAGCCCATTGCATTACGTTCAATACACGGTACTTGTACAAGACCGCCAACAGGGTCACAAGTTAGACCTAGGTTGTGCTCCATGCCGATTTCAGCGGCGTTTTCAACCTGTACAACATTACCACCCATGATTTCAGTTAGTGCACCCGCTGCCATTGAGCAAGCAACGCCCACTTCACCTTGACAACCAACTTCAGCACCCGAAATTGACGCATTCTTTTTATATAAAATACCAATTGCTGCCGCCGTTAATAAGTAACGAGTAGCAATATCACGGTCTACTTCTTTAATGAAAGTGTGATAATACATTAATACTGCTGGCAAAATACCTGCAGCACCATTGGTTGGTGCGGTAACAACACGGCCGCCGGCAGCGTTCTCTTCGTTTACAGCAAGGGCAAATAAATCAACCCAGTCCATCGCACGTAATGGGTCGTTGTTTACTTCAATATTTAATTTAAGGTGTAAACTAGGGGCACGGCGCTTTACTTTTAATCCGCCTGGTAAAATCCCTTCTGTACGCATACCACGCTCAATACAGGCTTTCATTACTTGCCAAATATTAAACAGCTCATCCTTGATGTCTTTTTCGCTGCGCAGGGTTTTTTCGTTATGCATCATAAGTGTTGATACACTAAACCCTGATTCACGGCATAGCTCTAATAACTCTTTAGCTGTGTTAAACGGATAAGGCGCTGGGTTTTCTTCGCGAATTTCGAGTGCTTTTTGTTTTTCGTTCTCAAACTCTTCATCACTGACGATAAAGCCGCCACCGATTGAGTAATACACTTTGCTGAATAACTTTTCGCCATTTTGGCTAGCAATGATTTCCATTGCATTTGAGTGTTTTGGTAGAGTTTTACGACGATGAAATACAATCGCACCTTGCTTAGGGAAATTGGCTTTATGGCTTTGGTTTAAATAAATAACCTGCTCTTTTTCGATTTTTGCGAGGATATCGTCGACTAAATCAGCATCAATGGTTTCTGGATCATAACCGGCAAGGCCTAAGATCACAGCTTTACCAGAGCCATGGCCAATACCTGTTTGACCGAGTGAGCCAAATAGCTCAACTTTAATATCGGTGACGTTTGCAAGTAAGTTTTTTTCTTCTAGTTCGTTTACAAATAAACGCGAAGCGCGCATCGGGCCAACTGTGTGAGATGACGATGGGCCAATACCAATACTAAACATATCGAATGCACTGATCATAATTTGCTACTCATTTTTCTATTAACGGCATACTACCTGCCTTTGAACGGTGCCACATGATAACGTTTAAACGTGTCTGTGTAACCCTAAAAGCAGGATAATTAAACTGGTAGGGCGAGCTGCTTGATAAAGTTATTAATAATGCTTGCTGTTGCTCCCCAAAGCAGACCATGGGGGGTCATCAAGCCTTGCAAAGTAATGGTTTTACCATTTCGCTCAAAGGGGAGGGGTTGCCAATTTTGTTGATTACTTAAATAAGATAAGGGTAGTAAAAAACTGGCAGCAACTTCGTTGGGATCTGCTTGCCATGTTGTGCCCTCACTAAGGACACACACAAAAGGTTCAATAGTGAAACCGGTTAGAGTCGCGTATTGATGTAATTTACCGTGGACAGTCACTTGGTGTGTCGCAATATTAAGCTCTTCATTGAGCTCTCGAAGGGCGGTGTGCAGCAGAGTGTCATCTTGTTCTTCATACTTTCCACCCGGTAAGCAAATCTCCCCCGGGTGATGAAGTAAATAACTAGGTCGCTTGCACAATAACAAATGCGCTTCGTCGTTAACATCAAGCAGAGGTAACATTACGGCACTGGCACGCTTTTCGGCATTAAAGCGAATGCTAGCTGGGCGCTCTGTGGTTTGACTTAAACTAAAACGGGCAATTATTTGCTGGCTATTCAAGGTGGTTACTTCAACTTTTACTTTAATAAAGGCAGTATTTTATTTACTTTATCGTAAGTTTCTTGGTACTCCAAGTCGACCTTTGAATCAGCCACAATGCCACCGCCAGCCCAGCAATAGATTGCACCTTTGTGACACACTAAAGTACGGATTGTGATACTGGTATCCATCTTGCCACAAGCACTCAAGTAGCCAATTGAGCCGCAGTACACACTACGACGATGCGGCTCGAGCTCTTCTATAATTTCCATAGCGCGAATCTTCGGCGCTCCGGTAATTGAACCACCCGGGAAAGCGGCATGAATTTGGTCAACGGCACCTTTGCCATCCGCTAATTCTGCGCGCACAGTACTTACTAAATGATGCACAGCCGGAAAGCTTTCAATGGCAAATAACGAGGGAACGGTGACGCTACCTGGGCGAGCCACTTTGCCTAAATCGTTGCGTAGCAGATCAACAATCATGACATTTTCTGCGCGGTCTTTTTCAGATTGTTGTAAACGGGTTGCTTGCGCTTGGTCTTGTTCAGAGTCAGCCAAACGAGGGAGGGTTCCTTTAATTGGCTTGGTTTCTATTTGGCCCTGATTAATAGCAATAAAACGCTCAGGGGAGATAGATAAAATAGCGCCATCAGGGTGATTTATATAGCTTGAAAACGGTGCTTTATTCGCTTCTCGAAGTTGTTTATAGGCTTGCCATGTTGAACCAGAAAACTCAGCTTTAAAACGCTGTGCAAGGTTGATCTGATAGCAGTCACCACTTTTTAAATAAGCTTGAATTTTCTCGAACTTTTCGCTGTAGCTGGCTTTACTCATGTTTGATTGCCAGTCGCTTTGTAGCGCGAACTCTGCACTTGCTGGTGTTTCGTTTAGGTGCTGCTGGTATAGCGCTAAGCGATTATGATTTGGCTGACAGACGTAAAACCAGCTTTGCTGTTGCTTATCATAAATAAGGGCATCTGGATAAAGGCCAATAGCCATTTGCGGCATGTTAATGTCGTTTTCGGCAGTAGTTGGCATGCTTTCAATCACGCGACCTAAATCATAACCAAAATAGCCAAGCCAACCACCTGTAAAAGGCAGGTTATTAGAGTTTGCTGTGTGATTAAATTCCTGAAGGCCTTCTTTCATCAAGCTAAAACAATCACTTGATTGTGCTTTGCCGTCGACAAAGCAGGTATTTTCACGCACTTCTAATTGCTTTAAAGGGGCAATAGCGATGATATCGAAGCGGCTATTCACATGTTCGCTATTGGCTGAATCGAGCAACACGGCATGGGGCAAATGAGCAAAATGACTAAATAGCGCGATGCAATCACCACTTAAATCTAATTTTATGCACAAATTTTCATCGTTTATCATCTACATTGCCCTGAATAACTAGCCCGAAACGGGCGAGGAGGGTATCATAAGTTAAATTTGATTGGCAGCGTTATGATTTCCTTTATAGTGATGCCATGACTAACCCGTAGAGTAAATCTTCGTCACCGGTTTACTCAGGATCACGTACAGCGCTACGCGATAAAAACTTAAGGAACCCGTAATGAGTACAATTCGTCAGCAAGACTTCATTGATAGCATTGAAGATGCATTGCAATACATTTCTTTTTATCACCCTCTCGATTTCGTACAAGCCTTAGAAAAAGCTTACAACAAAGAGCAAAGCAAAGCGGCAAAAGATGCCATTGCGCAAATTTTAATTAACTCTCGTATGTCTGCTGAAGGTAAACGTCCACTGTGCCAAGATACAGGTATCATTACTTGTTTCGTAAAAGTAGGTATGGATGTTAAGTGGGATAAAACAGACATGACTGTACAGCAAATGGTTGATGAAGGTACACGTCGCGCATACTTAAACCCAGATAACCCATTACGTGCATCAATTGTTGCAGACCCAGCTGGTACGCGTAAAAACACTAAAGACAACACACCATCAGTTGTTCATATTGACTTAGTGCCAGGCGCTGAAGTAGAAGTAATGGTGGCAGCGAAGGGCGGCGGTTCAGAAAATAAAACGAAAATGGTTATGCTTAACCCATCTGATGATGTGGCTGCATGGGTTGAGAAAACATTACCAACCATGGGGGCGGGCTGGTGTCCACCTGGCATGCTAGGTATAGGTATTGGCGGTACTGCAGAAAAAGCTGCGGTACTTGCTAAAGAATCATTAATGGATCCGGTTGATATTCACGAGCTAATTGAGCGCGGCGCTGAAACAACTGAAGAAAAAATGCGTATCGATATCTTCGAACGTGCTAATAAGTTAGGTATTGGTGCTCAAGGTCTTGGTGGTTTAACAACCGTAGTTGATGTGAAAGTTAAAACGGCACCGACTCACGCAGCATCAAAACCAGTGGTAATGATCCCGAACTGTGCAGCAACGCGTCACGTACACTTCACGTTAGATGGTTCAGGCCCAGCTGATCTTAAAGCGCCTAAACTAGAAGATTGGCCAGAAGTTACATTTGAAGTAGGTGAAGGTACACGTCGTGTTGATTTAAACACACTGACTAAAGAAGACACACAAGAGTGGAAGATGGGTGAAACGGTTCTTCTGTCTGGTACTATTTTAACGGGTCGTGATGCAGCGCATAAACGTTTACAAGATATGATCCAATCAGGTGAAGGTTTACCTGAAGGCGTTGATTTTGATAACAAGTTTATCTACTACGTTGGCCCTGTAGATGCTGTGGGTGATGAAGCGGTAGGTCCTGCTGGCCCTACAACTGCGACTCGTATGGATAAATTCACTGATATGATGTTAGAAAAAACGGGCATCATCGGTATGATTGGTAAAGCAGAGCGTGGTCCTGCTACAGTAGAATCAATCAAAAACAATAAATCTATCTACTTAATGGCAGTAGGTGGTGCAGCTTACCTTGTATCTAAAGCAATCAAGAAAGCACGTGTTGTTGCGTTCGAAGATTTAGGTATGGAAGCAATCTACGAGTTTGAAGTAGAAGATATGCCAGTAACCGTTGCTGTTGATAGTGAAGGTGCCAATGCGCATACGCAAGGCCCTGCTATTTGGAAAGCAAAAATCGAAGAACTTGATGGCAAATTAAAATAACCATCTTGAAACTCTTTTCATAAAACGGCGCACCTGCGCCGTTTTTTTTCAGCTCTGACCAGTCTCAGCTATTTCTCTAACATCTCTTTAAAAGCTGATTTTACTTGGCTTTATCAGCATAATTTTTTTGTCATTTTTTCTTTACGCTATACTTTACCTTTACGTTCACGTAATAAAGTTGGCGATGTTAATATTTTGTTTTGAATTAACAATGCTTAATTCGTACGTTGACTGGTATATTTTTTCCATAAAGTGTTAGTTTTTGAGTTGTTATTTCGGCCTGAGAACTTTGCTTAGTTTTATCATCTCATTTAGTGGTAAGGGAGCATACGAAGTGATAAAGTCTCGGCACTTTCAGCGCTCACACCCTTTAGGGTAAGAAAATTTCGGAGTATTTAACTGTGGCTGTATTTAATAAAGTCGACTTTGATAACCACGAGCAAGTGGTGTTTTGTTCAGATAAAGAATCAGGCCTAAAAGCTATTATCGCGGTTCACAATACCAAGTTAGGTCCAGCGGTTGGTGGTTGCAGAATGTGGGACTACACAACTGATGAAGATGCTGTTACTGATGCACTTCGCTTATCAAAAGGTATGACCTACAAAAATGCTGTGGCACGTTTACCATTTGGTGGCGGTAAGTCAGTGATCATCGGTAATGCTAAAGAAATTAAATCAGAGCAACTTTTCCGTGCATTTGGTCGTCAGTTAGAGCGTTTAAGTGGTAGCTACTATTCAGCTGAAGATGTAAACATCACTTGTGATGATGTGGCTATCATGAATAAAGAAACTAACTATGTATTAGGCCTTGAAGGTAAAAGTGGTAACCCTTCACCGTTCACAGCATATGGTACATTCTTAGGTATTAAAGCGGCGTTACAACATCAACGAGGTCATCAAGATCTTGCTGGTATCAAAGTAGCCGTGCAAGGCTTAGGTGCAGTAGCATATGGCCTTTGTAAACACCTACATGAAGCGGGCGCAACATTATTTGTAACAGATATCAACGAACAAGCTGTTGAGCGTGTTGTAAATGACTTCAATGCAACGGCTGTGGGTATTGATGAAATCTACGACTTAGATGTTGATGTGTATGCACCATGTGCACTTGGCGCAACGGTGAATGACACGACTATCCCGCGTTTAAAAGCAACAATTATTGCAGGTTGTGCGAATAACCAATTAGCAGAGTCTCGTCACGGTGAGATCATCCGCGAAAAAGGTATTTTATACGCACCAGATTACGTAATTAACGCAGGTGGTATCATCAACGTTTATTACGAAACTGCACCAGCAGGTTATAGTGCAGAAGCATCAACGAAGCACGTTGAAGGCATTTTTGATACGCTAACAGAAATCTTTGCTCGCTCTGAAAAAGAGCAAAAGTCGACGCATTTAATTGCCGATGAACTCGCATTAGAAATCATCGAAAACGGCTTATAATTTAGTAAATCGATAAATTTACAGGTAAAAAGGTGCGCAAGTCGCACCTTTTTTGTCTCTGTTATTTATCGCAACAAAATGACGAAGGCTAACTATCTCGGTACACTCGGTTTTTAAATCTCGAGGACGCCTAATGAAAACTCAGCCTTGTGAAATAACCCCAATCAATCTTGATACTTGGCCTCGTAAGCAGCATTTCGCTTTTTTCAAAGAATTTTCTCTGCCATATTTTAATGTATGTGTTTCACTCGATATGGCGGCTCTATATAACAAGTGCAAAGCAGAACCGTATTCGTTCTTTCACAGCTATGTTTACCTAACACTTGAAGCATGTCATGACTATGCACCAATGCGTCAACGTATTATTGATTTGTTGCCCGTACAACTGTCATCTGTAAGAGGCAGTGTGGTAGAGCTTGCAGAAGATGAAACTTTTCGTTTTAGTTATTTTGAAAAACAAGCGTCGATGGAAGATTTTTCAAAACACGCGATTGCTGTGGGTAAAACAAGTAAAGCAAAACCATTTTTCTCTGATGCATTTGCTGCAACAGAAGGGCAGCCTGATCTTATTCATATCTCAGTGCTACCATGGCTTAATTTTACCGGCTTCTCGCATGCGGTGAGTGAAGGGCATGGTCTAGGTATACCCAAGTTTGTGTTTGGCCAATATGACGTACAAACTGGCAAGATGCCGCTTTCAATCGATGTGCATCATGCTTTGATGGATGGCCTGCATGTAGCAAGATTTGTGAAAATACTGCAAGAAAAAATTACGAATTTTTGTAATTGATTCTTGCTAAATGTTATCGAAGTAAGTAAAAATTGCAACTAATGTAGTATTATCTGAAGTTAGGGATGACTTTACTTCGCATAACTACATCACTGAATAGAACGATAATAAATATCAGGGTTTTAGTTTAATGGTGCGGGTAGTTAGTTGTATTTTCCTTTTTTTATGTTTCAGCGCGGTTGCAGAATCTGCACGCCTCTCTTTAAGTGACTATTTTACAGAGACTTGGAGTACTCGCGCCGGCCTTCCTCACAATAGTATCAATGGTGTAGCGCAAACCAAAGATGGTTACATTTGGATAGCAACTTGGGAAGGGCTTGCCCGTTTTAATGGTCGCGAGTTTAAACTCTTTACTCGAACAGAAATACCTGGCTTACCTGATTCTGGCCTACGTAGCCTTATTGCAATGGAAAATGGCGATTTATATATCGTGGGTGCCCGTGGTGGCATTGCGCTTCGCTCACAAGGAGGGTGGCGCGCATTACCAAGCTCATCAGCCATGGTTAATCATGCACTTGTTACTGAACAAGGTGAGCTTTGGTTGGCACTTGAAGGGCAAGGTATTGTATACCGCGCTTCTGAAACTGCCACTGAGCAAAAACTGCTTGATAAGTTAAGTGCCTACCGCCTTTTACAAGACAAAACAGGCGTGATTTGGGCTGCGACCAGTGATGGTCTTTATCAAATAGAGAATAAGCAAGTTAGTAAGATCAATGAAGACTCAGGGCTTCCAAATGCTTCTGTGTTTACCTTGTTACTAACGGAGTCAGGCACTTTAATTGTCGGCACTGAAAAAGGGGCATGGCAAAAGAAAAATAATAAGTTTGTTGCTATTAATCCCGTCCTTAACAACGAATCAATTGCTAGTTTACTCGAAGATGCACAAGGCGATTTGTGGTTTGGCACCATCAATAAAGGGGTATTTAGACTTAGCAGTTTAGGCCTTGAAAACTTAGCGGCAGATGATGGCTTACCCAACAACCGTATTTTATCCTTATTGCTCGATCGGGAAAAAAGTATTTGGGTTGGCACGAATGCCGGGTTATTCCGCCTGCGCGAAGCACCATTTACGAATTGGAGCCAAAGTCGTGGGCTTGCATCTGATTATGTGCGTACCGTGTTATCGCATTCTGATGGCAGCTTATGGGTGGGCAGTAGTAATGGCTTAAATCGTATTGAAAATGGCAAGCTCACAACCCTTACCCAAGCCTATGAAAAAGACCCACTATCCGTTTTAAGTTTAACTGAAGATAAGCAGGGCGGAGTCTGGCTAGGCACTTATACTGCCGGTTTAATGAAAGTGGTTAATGGGCAAATTTACCCAGTAAAAAACCGCAGTAATGGCCTGATCAGTAACGAAGTTCGCGCTGTGTTGTTTGATGCTTTTGATAATCTATGGGTTGGTACCGCTGCAGGCTTAACCAAGATAGACCCTGCAGGGCAAATTCATTCGTTTACCACGGAGGATGGCCTAGCCGGTGATTTCATAATGGCACTTAATGAGGATGACCATGGTAGATTATGGGTTGGCACGGGCGTCGGTGTGTCTATTTTTGACCCAGTTACAGAGCAGTTTAAAACACTTGAGTTTCCAACGCAGTTCAGCACTGAGTATGCATTCGGCTTTTACTTAGATGGCGATAAAATGTGGCTTGCAACCGATAGAGGTCTCGTTCGTTACAATCTCAGTACAGATAAAATGAGCTTATTTGGTCGAGATCAAGGTTTACCTGTCGATAAGCTGTTCCAAGTCATTGAACAAGGTGACTCACTGTGGCTGACCAGTAATCGCGGTGTTATTCAAGTCAATAAAGCTCAGCTAGTAGCACTGCTAGATAATCCTGAAAAAGTTCAGCCAATGAGTGTTTCGATGCAGCTTTATGATGAAGGCGATGGCATGCTTAGCGCGCAAGCTAATGGTGGTTCAAACCCTGCTGCTGTACTTCATTCAGATGGACAAGTATGGGTTGCCACAGCAAAAGGCGTTGCTATTGCGACACCAGAGCGTTTAAAAGAAGCCAGTAAACGCCGACTATCGACGGTTATTGAAAGCTTCGAAGTCGATGGCAAACCCATTACTTTACCCGTTGGAAGTGAGGTGTTGAGCTTACCTGCTGGTGTTTCTCGTGTTTCGTTTAATTACGCTGGGCTTAGTTTTATCATGCCCGGGCGTTTAAACTACCAAACGCAATTAAGTGGTTACAATCAACAATGGGTAGACAGGGGGCGCTTGGCCATTACCGAATACACTAATTTACCACCGGGTAACTATACCTTTAAAGTGCGCGCTGGGTATCCAAATAGTGATTGGCAAGATAATGAACAAGTACTGCGGTTTAAAATAGCCCCTTATTTTTGGCAGAAAACCAGCTTTAAATTATTTATCTTAGTTGCAGTGCTTTTTGCTGCTTATGCCATTTATAAATACCGCTTATATCATTACAAGCGCATTGAAATTGAGTTAACTGAAAAAGTTGAACAGCAAATGCATGATTTGCAAACGCAAGCCGATGCCTTTGCTCATTTAGCGAATCATGACCAATTAACGCAATTACCGAATAGACGTGCCTTTGATATATGGCTGTCTGAAAACTTTAGTCAGTTCCAACGTGATAATAAAACGCTTAGTATTGCGATTATGGATATTGATCACTTCAAACTCATTAATGACAATTTCTCGCACTTAATTGGTGATAAAGTGATTTGTGAAATTGCTCGTTTACTGCGCATGAACTTCCCTGATGAAGGTTATGCGGCGCGTTGGGGCGGTGAAGAATTTACCCTGTTGTTTCCATACAAAAACGCTGAAGAGGCCGCAAGATTATGTGAAATTATCCGTTTAGAGATAGCGGGTTACGATTTCTCAGAATTAGCAGATAGCCTTTCTGTAACGGTAAGTTTTGGTGTGGCAGATAACGCGCAAGTTGCAGACTACGACCGCTTGCTATCACACGCCGACAACGCTTTATACAATGCGAAGAATAACGGCCGGAACCAAATTTTTATTTATAATCAAGGCTGTATTACGCTCGATTAATCAGCTTTAAAAATAAAAATGTGTGTAAACAATTGATCTTTTTTTTGTTTGCACACATTAAAGTATCAAGATTGTTTTTTAGGCGATAGTAATGCTTAACCTGGTTTTGATACTTTTTTTAATAATTTTTGTTGTGTGTTACTGGCGCTGGGACGATATCCGTAATCACTTTTGGCAGAAAAAATACCTAAATAACTCCCTCAATGTTCAGCAAAAAGATCTGCTGTTAAAATATATGCCCATCTACC
This sequence comes from Pseudoalteromonas sp. bablab_jr010, assembly GCF_016464105.1. Taxonomy (NCBI): domain Bacteria; kingdom Pseudomonadati; phylum Pseudomonadota; class Gammaproteobacteria; order Alteromonadales; family Pseudoalteromonadaceae; genus Pseudoalteromonas; species Pseudoalteromonas sp. bablab_jr010. The sequence goes on from NZ_JACDWV010000051.1 coordinate 15,740, forward strand.
GAAAGATGACGGATGCCGATCGTGAAAAGCTGGAGCGTCATATCGTTTGGTTTTTAAATGAAAAACGCTTTATCGGTTGTGATGGCCTTAAGCTTAATGATGCAATGAAGCTGATTGTGGCAGCCGATGCCTGTGTTTTAGTGCTTAATAAACCATGGCCACTGTATCGTAATGTAAAAGAGATCCTGTTATATCCAAGCGCGTATTATGCCCCGCAAACTTCCCGCGATAATGCCGGACTTGTTAGTTATCACAATACGGTGCGTCAAGGTGAATCATGGCCAGGCGGAACACTGGTATTGAGTTGGCATGATGTCCTTGAGGGGAACCGTTTACCAAGCGATGGCCATAATTTAGTGTTTCATGAATTTGCCCATCAGCTCGACCAAGAAACCGGCAAAACCACGGGTACACCACTGCTTGCGAGTAATGAAGATTATCAAAAGTGGGCAAAAGTATTTAGCCGAGCCTTTAATCAACTGAAAACCCATTTAGCTTATGGCATGCCTCATGTTATCCATAGTTATGGCGCGACCAACGAGGCAGAGTTTTTTGCAGTTATTACCGAAACTTTCTTAGAAAAACCCGCTGAACTCAGGCAATTTGACCCAGAAATTTATCATTTACTGGTTGGCTTTTATCAGTTTGATCCGATTGCGTGGCATTAGTCGACTATTTACGTCTGTTTAACACGAATCACTGGAATCTTGCTATGCTATTTGGTGCAATCTTAAAAGTGTGCATATAAGCAAAACAATAAAAAGTGAGATTTCAATGAAGAAAATGCTTCATACAGCGCTCGCTGTATCTATTTCACTTGCTCTAACTGGGCAAGTGGCGGCAGCTGAGCAATCAAATGACGACAAATGGCAGGTGGACGCACCTAAAGGCCAATTCCTAGACGCTAAAATTAGTGTTGAGCAGGGCACGTGGATGAACGTAGATATTAGCCCTGATGGTAAAACAGTGGTGTTTGACCTACTCGGCGATATTTATACCATGCCAATGTCAGGTGGCACAGCAACGCAATTAACCAGTGATATTGCATGGCAAATGCAACCTCGCTTTAGCCCTGATGGTAAGCACATTGCGTTTACTTCAGACCAAGGTGGTGGCGATAACATTTGGGTTATGGATTTAAATGGTGAAAACCAAAAAGCCGTAACGAACGAAACATTTCGTTTGTTAAACAGCCCAGCTTGGAGCCCAGATGGTGACTACTTAGTTGCGCGTAAGCACTTTACTGCAAGCCGCTCTCTAGGGGCTGGTGAAGTATGGCTTTACCACAAAGCGGGTGGTAAAGGTGTGCAGCTAACCGCACGTGAGAACGACCAAAAAGACTTAGGCGAGCCGATGTTCTCACCGGATGGTCGTTATGTTTATTTCTCGCATGATGCAACGCCGGGTAAAACATTCCATTACTCTAAAGATTCTGTAGCGGGTATTTATAAAATTAAACGCTATGACCGTGAAACTGGCGAGATTGAAACAATTATTGATGGCATGGGTGGGGCTATTCGACCAACACCTTCACCAGATGGTAAAAAGCTTGCGTATATTAAGCGCGATGATTTCCAAACAAGCTTGTACTTATATGATCTTCACACCGGTGAGCATACTAAGCTGTATGGCGAGCTTGAGCGTGATATGCAAGAGACATGGGCAATTCATGGCGTATACCCAACAATTGCTTGGACACCAGATAACGAACAACTGGTCTTTTGGGCGGGTGGGTCAATTCATAAGCTAGATGTGGATGATAAGTCTGTCTCGACTATTCCGTTTAAAGTGGAGACCAATAAGCAAATTCAAAAAGCCGTGCGTTTTACACAAAACATCGATAGCGATAATTTTGATGTGAAAATGCTGCGTAATGTACAAATTTCACCGGATGGTGAAACGGCTATATTTGAAGCGCTAGGCCATATTTATAAACGTGATTTAGAGTCTGGCAAAGTAAAGCGCCTGACTAAGCAAGACGACCACTTTGAATTATTCCCGCAGTTCTCTCGTGATGGTAAGAAGATTGTTTACACCACATGGGATGATAACGAACAGGGCTCAGTACGTGTAGTATCTGCGCGCAGTGGCCGTGGCGATACCATTACTAAAGAGCCGGGTAAATATGTAGAGCCAACTTTCAGCCCAGATGGCAAAACGGTTGTTTACCGTAAAGCATCTGGCGGCAGTATCCTTAACCCAACATGGTCATTAGAGCCAGGTATTTACTCAGTAAGTGCTAAAGGCGGTAAAGCGACGCTAATCACTAAATCAGGCTATCAGCCGCAATTTGGTGCAGCGAATGACCGTATTTATGTGATGAGCCCTTGGCCGAAACCAACATTAAGTGTTGTTGAGCTTGAATCAAAGCAAGTTCGTAAACTTTACGAATCAGAACATGCTACAGAGTTTAGAGTATCACCAGATGGCCAATACTTAGCGTTTGCAGAGCGTTTTAAAGTATTTGTTACGCCATTTGTTGAGCGTGGCAAAACCATTAATATTGGCCCTAAAGATAGTCAATTCCCAATTGAGCAGCTTTCTGTTCGCGCGGGTGAAAACATCAGTTGGAGTGGCACAAGCGATAAACTTTATTGGAGCTTAGGCCCAGAGTTATATCATGCAAGCCTAGCGGGTTTATTTGATATTAACCAAAATGCAGAGACTGACTTTAAAGTTAAAAGCGGTGACAACATCGGTTTTACAAAAACCATGGCGGAGCCTAAATCAATCTTTGCGTTAACTGGTGCGCGTATTATCACCATGAACGGTGAGCAGGTCATTGAAAACGGCGTTATTGTTACTGATGGTAAGCATATTAAAGCGGTTGGCAGTAAAGACAGCGTTGCTATTCCTAAAGGCGCAGAAGTAATAGATGTAACTGGCAAGACGATTATGCCGGGTATTGTTGATGCGCATGCGCATGGCTCGCAAGGCAGCGATGAGATCATTCCACAGCAAAACTGGAAGAACTTAGCGGGCTTAGCGTTAGGCGTGACAACGATTCATGATCCATCAAACGATACCACTGAGATTTTTGCTGCAAGCGAAATGCAAAAAGCAGGCATGATTGTCGGCCCTCGTATTTTCTCTACAGGTACCATCTTATATGGTGCGAATATGCCAGGTTATACATCGCATATTGACTCGTTAGAAGATGCTAAATTCCATCTTGAGCGTTTAAAGAAAGTAGGTGCGTTTAGTGTTAAATCATATAACCAACCTCGTCGTGAACAGCGCCAACAAGTTATTGAAGCAGGTCGTGAACTTGAAATGATGGTTGTGCCAGAAGGCGGTTCATTACTGCAGCATAACTTAACTATGGTAGTTGATGGTCATACGGGTATTGAACACTCAATTCCTGTTGCCAATATTTACGATGATATTCGCCAGCTTTGGTCTCAAAGCGATGTGGGTTATACGCCGACACTGGGTGTAGCTTACGGTGGTATTTGGGGTGAAAATTATTGGTACGACAAGACAGATGTGTGGAATCACCCACGCTTAAGTAAATTTGTACCAAAGAATCAGCTTTTGCCTCGCTCAATGCGTCGTGTTAAGGCGCCCGATCATCACTATAACCACTTTAACAATGCCCGTGTTGCTAAAGAGCTGCAAGACTTAGGTGTTTTAGTAAACCTTGGTGCTCACGGTCAACGTGAAGGTTTAGCGGCACATTGGGAAATTTGGATGTTTGCGCAAGGTGGTATGACACCACTTGAAGCAATTCGTGCAGCAACCTTAGATCCTGCAAAATACATTGGCCTTGATACCAACATCGGTTCTCTTGAGCCGGGTAAACTTGCCGATTTAATTGTTATTGACGGTAACCCGCTAACTAACATTCGTGATACAGATAAAATCGATTACACTATGATCAATGGTCGTTTATTTGATGCTGCAACCATGAACGAAGTGGGTGAGAAAAAACGCGAAAAGCTATATTTTGAAAAAATCTAACATAGCAAAAATCTAAACTGAAAGCGGCCATTGTGCCGCTTTTTTATTGTTTATTTATTGCTTTAAATAAGGAAACTGTTTAATTCCTACTAGTTTTGCTTGGCAGATCATGCCCTCTACCAGCGTCATTAAATAGTGGCTGTGTGAGTCGAGCTGCGAGCTTTCCATGTTTTCACACGCTGATAGACGCTGTTTAATTAACTGCTGTACTGCCATTTTATGCTCTTTGCAGGCTTGATTTATCGGGCTTGCAGGATCAGCAAACTCAGCGGCAGTGTTAATAAATAAACAGCCATTAAAATCACCTAACTCAGTCACTTCAGAGTTAAACCAAGCTTCATGGCAGCTGATCAAAGCGACTTTAAACTCTTCAACAGTGGTTAGCTTGCTGGTGGCTTGCGTTAACCAATTTAAAAATCGGGTATGGCGCTCACTAAGGCACGCGAGTAACAATTCATCTTTACTTGTGAAATGGTGGTACATGGTTTTTTTGGCGACACCCGCCGCACTAATAATTTCGTTTATCCCCACACTATGAATGCCTTTTTGATAAAAAAGTGACAGGGCGGTCAAAATAATATGTGTTCGTTTATCCATAACATGGCCTCATTGGGTGACTAATGACAGCTTGACAGAAGTAGACCGACTTGTCTACTATTTGCCAGGTAGACAAGTCGGTCTACCTATTGGAGGTTTTATGGAGAATAAAGTAAGCAAGGCGGCCATTGCGGGTATATTTGCTTGTATGGCAATTTTTGTGTTGGCCTATTTACAGCAATTAGGAAGTTTTGGTGTGTGGTTGATGGCCCCATTTGGAGCAACTGCGGTGTTGGTATTTGGTGTGCCACATAGTCCGCTTGCGAAAGCGAAGAATGTTATCGGTGGGCACTTTTTAACTGCACTAATCGGTGTCGTATTTGTAAATTATGTCGGAGTAGGGCCTGTTGAAATTGCTATAGCCACAGGGTTGGCAATTAGCCTAATGATGTTGACGGACACAGTACATCCTGCTGCAGGCGCAAACCCAATTTTGATAATGCAATCTATGCAAAGCTGGGATTTTTTAGTGATGCCTGTATTGATTGGAACCGTATTTATTGTGTTGTTTGGCCAATTTAGTCAATGGATTATAACTAGCCAAATGATCAGCCATAAAAAAACCGCTAACGAGTAGCGGTTTTTAAAATTGCTAAGTGTAATTTGATTACACAACACCACGCGGTAAACGACAATCGTGGTCTTTTTCAGCTAGGTTAACAATCCAAAGCTCTTCAGCTTTGTAACCGTCATCGTTTGCTGTAACAACAGTGAACGATGCTTTCTTAGCTGTTTTAGCCGGTGCAGCGGTTTTAGTTTTGGTTTTTTTCGCTGGTGCTTTAGGTGCTTCTTCTGCTTTAGGCTCAGCTGTTTTACCAGAAGTGAGCTCTTCAGTCAGTGCTGCAACATCAGCAAGGCGCATATTTTTGCCACCGTCGATGCTATACCAACCAGGTTTTGTTGTGATTTCAGGTTTCTTACCATTCGCTGCTTCGTATGCTGCTTCGAAGGCATTTAACACTTCTGTTTTGTCTAGTTTGCTCATCAGAGACCCTATACGTTGTAAACACAGATTAAGAATATATATTTATACCTATTTTCAGCTTACTTTTCAATTTTTTGCGATTTTCCTTCCATTTTTCACTCATAAACGCCAAAATTTGCACAAAATAGAGGGTTGAAGGACGATTTTTATATGCAACGCAAACAATTTACTCAATTATTAAACGACATTCTTAAACCTGATTCTATCGCTGACTTTTGCCCAAATGGCTTACAAGTTGAAGGTGCGAGCGAAGTAAAAAAGATAGTGACGGGTGTCACAGCTAGTCAAGCATTGATTGATGCCGCTATTGCAGAAAATGCAGATACTATTTTGGTACATCACGGCTATTTCTGGAAAGGGGAATCTCAGCCAATCACGGGCATGAAAAAGCGCCGTATTGCAGCGCTTTTAAATAATGATATTAACTTATATGGCTATCACTTACCGCTAGATATACACCCTGAAATTGGTAATAACGCGCAACTGGCTAAGTTACTTGATATTGAGTTCACAGGTGGGCTTGAATCTGGTCCAAATAGTGTGCCGGTGAAAGGGCGTTTAAAAACACCTTTAAGTGGTGAAGAGTTTACCGCTAAAATAACCCAAGTACTTAACCGTGCACCATTAGCTAGTTTGGTAAGAAAAGAGAAAATTGAAACCATCGCTTGGTGCACAGGTGGCGGACAAGGGTATATTGATTTAGCAGCTGCCCAAGGGATTGATGCTTATCTTACAGGTGAGGCTTCTGAGCAAACGATTCATAGTTCACGCGAGCAAGGTATCGACTTTTTTGCAGCTGGTCACCATGCTACTGAGCGTTATGGCATTAAAGCCTTAGGCGAGCTTTTAGCTGAGCAGCATGGTTTTGATGTGACGTTTATCGATATCGACAATCCAGTCTGATTGTTCTACAGCGCTTCTGGATCAATCCAGCGGCGCACACTCACCCAAGCACTGCCAATTTTCTCATGCGCGACTCTGGTCACTGCAACAAGTACTGCAATGTTAGGTATAAACTGCTTATACGTTGGATACTGACTAAAATCTTGAAAGTCGGTTGCCGCTGGTATCACATCAATGCCTTGTGCATTAAATAAGTCTTTCGCACGTGGCATGTGGCTCGCTGAGGTGACAAGCGCTGTTTTTTTATCGACTAAATAAATGGCAAGTCGTTTCGCTTCTTCTGCGGTATCCATAGCGAGAGGGTTTTGTTTAACTCTCGTCGCAGAAATACCCAACGCTTTTGCTGTTTCAAACATGAGCTGACTATTGGTGGTATTAGCAAAACCGCCTCCTGATACATAGAGGGTGGCATTTGGGTAGTGATAGGCAAGCTTAACACCTTCAAGTAATCGAGCAAGCGCACAATCGCCTAGCTGGTGGTTTGCTTGAAGGCGCGAGTTGGGCATTATAGAGCAGCCAAGTACCACAATATTATCGAGTTTAGGGTGTTTTGCTTGGTTAAATTGCCATGCAGGGTTATTGCTTGCAGCTATCAGTGACTGACCAACAAATGGCGTGCTTATCAGCATTAAAGTTAAAATGCTAACAAAGCCAAAATAGAGTGCTTTGCGTTTATGTGCAATGGCTAAAAATACCATCACTAAAGTAAGCAGCCCGAGCAACGGCAGGGGCATTAATAAAGAGCCAATGATCTTTTTAATTTCAAACATGTATTAACATTATTAGTAATTTATGCAGCTATGTTAGTTATTTTGCCTTGTTTTAGCGACCGTTATTTTGCTTACACGTATTTAAAAAGTGGCGATAAACTGGGTTATCTTTCATATTCTTTTTCATCGCTAAATACATAGGGCGAGTAAGGCCTAGTGCACCTAACGGAATAGACTTAATGAGTCCTTGGCTTTCATAAGGAGTGACTAGCCAGTCTGGTAATGCTGCAACCCCCATACCTGCACTCACTAATTGAAATATCAATAAGCCTTGGTCAACCGTTTTAAGCGTGCCATCAAAGCGTGCATTTTGAATAAAATGTTTAAAGATGTCTTGGCGCTCACGGGGAATAGGGTACGAAATAATTGTTTCGTTTTTTAAATCAAGGGCGGTGACATAGGCTTTTTTTGCTAGCTCATGATCCGGTGCAACGATTAGTTTTAATTTAAAATCAAACAGGTGAGCATACTCAAGTTGATCGGGTTCACGAATATCAGAAGTCAGCACTAGATCTAATTCATCATTAATTAAATCTGGAATGGCGTCGTAACTAAAGCCGCGCTCGTAATCAATTTTAATATCAGGCCAAAAATTATTAAATTCTTTGATGGTTGGGAGCAACCAATGAAAGCAGGCATGACACTCAACGCTTAAACGTAAATTTGAGATTGGCTGGTTAAGGCTTTCTTTTAACCGACATTTTGTTGCCTCAACACGAGGTAATACTTCATTAGCAAGCTCCAGAAGTAGCATACCTTGCGGAGTAAAACGCACAGGCTGTGTTTTACGTTCGAACAGCTGGCAATCTAACTTATTCTCGAGATCTTTAATTTGATGCGATAAAGCCGATTGAGTTAAAAACAACTCACGGGCGGTATTGACCAAAGAGCCTGTTTCTTTAAGGGTCGCTATGGTTTTTAGGTGCTTTATATCAATCATCTTTAAAAAATCTCATGGAAAATGTGAGTCTAACTCAGATTACGAACATACTACGCCTTAGAATTTATTTTTTCAACGTCTAGACGTCTAAAATATGTGGTTATTTTAACTGCTTTTTTACAATACGCCTTTTTATAAATAATTGACAGCGTTGTCATAAGGTTTTTTGTAGTTTAACTATGAAATTCCATGAATTTACCTCAAGTTGAAACTTGCAGTTTAAATCGTGATACAGCTTGCGATTAGTAATTTGATATTTAATTAAAATTACTGAGAGTAGGGTTTAGTTGTTTGCTAAGATATTATTTTTTAGGTGTTATTATCTTCTATTAGGTGTAACGTGATTTTTAAAGGAATGCTTGTGATACGTACCGTAATTTTACTCTGTGCATGCTGGGTTTTGCCTGTTTGCGCTGGCACTATTTACAGCCAGTTTCCTACAGAGATTGACCCGCATGGTCACTACGTTTTTTATTCACATGGTTTTATCGTTGAAGGGACAAACCCTAAGCCTGTTCACAAAACCTTTGGGGTTTATGATTTTGTGGCTGTAAAAGAAGCACTGGCAGATGAAAGCTATCATTTAATTGCCTATCACAGGCCAAAAGGTACTGAGCCATTTACGTTTGCGAAAAAACTCGCTGCAGATGTTGAAGCATTGATCAGTGTCGGTGTTGCTGAGTCGAACATTAGTTTGGTTGGTTTTTCACGGGGCGGGGCATTGTCGATCCTGGCGGCTAATGAACTTAAACGTACACATATTAACTTAATTATATTGGCAGGTTGTGCAGGCCTTATAAAAAATCACACATCAGTTAAGGCTTATGGCAAAGTGTATTCTATCTTTGAGCGCTCAGATCAGGTTGGCTCTTGCCAATTTTTAATTGATAGAAGTGACGTAACCAAGTTCGAAGAAATAAGCATTAATACAGGGCTCTCCCATGGCGCATTTTATAAACCAAAAGATGAGTGGCTGTTACCAATTAAGAAGTGGCTAAAGGATTAACTATGCCTTATTTACTGTTAGTTATTGTGATCAGTTTTTTGAGTGTGAGCTCTGTAAGCAATGCTGAGCCGTTTACTTTGCCACGTACTAATACTGTGTTACTTAAAGATAAACATACCAAAAACGAATACCCCATTACGATTAAATTGCCACGCAGCTACCAAAAGCAGAACCAGAAGCGCCACCCAGTTGTTTACCTGTTAGATGCAAACTACAGTTTGCCAATTGCCTCTGGTGCTAGTCGCTTTATGATGAATTCGGTGGCTATAGAGGAGGTAATTATCGTTGCAGTTGGATATCAAAAAGGTGTATCTGGGCTCAATAGCCGTATTTATGACTATACGCCATTTGAAGATAAAAATTGGCAGCGTAAAACAGGCGGAGCAAGTCAGTATCTAAACTACCTAAAACATACTGTATTGCCTCATATTGAGGCTCACTACAGAACAACCCAAAAAAGTACGTTAGTCGGTAACTCACTTGGCGGTTTATTTGCGGCTTATACCTTATTCACTGAGCCTTCGCTTTTTTCAAATTATATTATCGGCAGTCCTTCAGTGTGGTTTAAAGAAAACTCAATATTAGCTATGGCTGTAAAACCAGCTGCCAACACAACAAAAGTTTACATCGCAGTGGGTGAACTTGAAGAAAGCGAAGGTGAAAAAATGGTGTCGGGCGCAAGGCAATTAGCAGCTAAAATTAATAAACAAAGCGGCGCGCTGGTTATAACAAATTTATTTGTTATTCCTCAGGCACGCCATGCAACCGCATTCCCAACAACGATTACCCAAGCCTTAGACTGGATTTACCAGGTTAATGGTAACTAAAGAGCGTGACACTTTTTATATTTTTTGCCGCTCCCACAAGGGCACTCGTCGTTACGGCCTATTTTAATATCTGCAACTGGCGTTATATCACCGTCTAGGTAACGCCATAGGCCATCTTCTTTAATAAAACGCGACTTCTCGTGTAACTCACAATACAAGTTTTGATAAAAGTAATTAGCTTTAAATTCTACAAAACCTTCTTGCTCGTTATGTTCAGTATCTAAAACACTTAGCTTGGTAAAACGGCAGCTATTAGCAAAATCTTTAATTTCGCGAACAGGGTTAGCGGCTTGCTGGCTTTGTGCATAGGTACTAAATACATATTTTGCATCTTTTAGTGCGTAAGCACTAAAACGAGAACGCATAAGTTGCTCTGGCGTATCAGCTTGGCTTGCACCTGTATGAAAAGGCTGGCAGCAAAGCTCGTAAGTCGATTCGCTGCCACAAGGACAAAGGGAGTGTGTGAGTGATGTCATAACAACTTACCTAAAACTATAAATTGTTATTTTAACAAGCCTATTGTGGCTGCGGTACTAAATTGTTTAATTGAGCGCTTTTTGTAAAACAATAAAATTTAGCAGATGCCTGCTCAAGGTTTAAGTTCATCGAATCAAGTTGATGATTGTTTACAATATCTGTCCATGTGATCACAGCAGCAAAATTACCGTTATGTAATGCTGAACTAAGAACATACTCAAGATTAACTAAATGTTTTTGTCTGATCACAAGAAGTTTGCTGGTATCAATCGAACATGAATCTAGTAAGGCTTTACTAGGAACATGATCAGGAGCAATTAATAGTGTCCATGCATTTTGGCTATTGTAATGATGCAATACTTTTAACAGCTCAAAAGTTGCTGAAATTTCGTCTTCAATTTGAATTAAATTAACAGACGCTTTGTCGTTATCTTGTTGGTAGCTTTTAACTGTTCTTAAGGTAATTGGCTGTAACATAACTTTCACTCACTGGTTGTTTATACAGTATGTGTATACAGTAGTTTATACAGTGTTTTTGCGCAAGTACTTTTTTGCTATTTTTTAACCAATGATTCAGTTTAATTTTAGTCAAAATAATTTAATTGTTATTAAACAGTGCTTTACGGTTTTATTTTGATGATTGGAAAAGGTGAAAAATTTACCAGTAAAGATATACAGTATTTTATACAGTACTGTGTAAACTGTAAAATTTTGAATCTATACAGGTGTTTTGCATAAAAAAAGCCGGCATCATACCGGCTCTTTATCTTTGCAATTTTGCTATTTATCTAAGTAGGTATTTAAAAACTCAAGGTATGCATTTGAGGCTTTTATGCGGTTTTCTTTTTTAGTAAAACCATGGCCTTCATCATCAAATAATACATATTCGACAGGCACACCATTTGCCTTTACAGCGGCAACAAGTTCATCGCTTTCAACTTGTAAAACTCGAGGGTCGTTAGCACCTTGGATCACCATTAATGGCTTGGTGATGTTTTTAGCATGAAATAGTGGCGAAATGGCACGGTGACGTTCACCGTCTGTCGCTGGGTCGCCCATTTCATCATACAGCGCCTTTTTAAAGCTTTCCCACCATGGTGGAATCGAGTTTAAGGTTCTAACCCAGTTTGTTACACCAAATATATTAATGCCTACTTTGAACTCTTCAGGTTCAAAGGCAAGAGCTGCGGCGGTCATAAAGCCACCATAGCTGCCCCCCATGATGCCAATTTTATCAGCATCAACCCAATCTAGGCTTTGCAGGTGTTTTTTACCGTAAACAATATCTTGTAAATCGTCAGTGCCATGCTTTTTATCATCTAAATGGAAGAAGGTTTTACCATAGCCTGAGCTGCCACGGTTATTAACTGCAAAAATGGCATAACCATGATTGACTAAATGCTGCTGCATTGCACTATAGCCTGTACGACTTTGGCCGCCAGGACCGCCGTGCACCCAAACTAAAGCTGGTACTTTGTTGTTGCTGTTAGCTTGCTTAGGCTTATATAAAACCCCGGGGATTTCTAAACCATCAAAGCTTTTAAAGCGCACAATTGTGCTTTCAACCAAGTCATTTTGATTAATTGCATCACTTAATGTGTTGGTTAACTGTTTAGCTTTTGATTCTCCGAGTTGCCAAACAAATAGGTTACTTGGTGAGGTATCTGAATTTAAATAAAACGCCATGGTCTTTTCATCAGCTGAAAAGTTCACACCACGTAAGTTACCAGCTGGCAGCGATGGCATGGCAATACCTTTACCTGTGGTGGTATCAATTATCGACACTTTAGTGCTTGCGTCAGCATTAACACCGCTTACTTGATAACGACCAGATTTAGAGAAGTAGATAAAACTCACATCCCACTCATCTTTGAGGGCAGGGCTGTGCTCGCCGGTCGTTAAGTCATAGCGCCACACCTCTGCAAACTCACCTTTGGCGTCGGTTGAGTAATATAATGATTTACTGTCTCTTGAGAAGGTTTCTGGGCCATATTTAGCGTCGTCGTCATGACGGGTAATGAGCTCTGGTTTCAGTGTTTTTTTACGCGTATCGAGAATAAATACATCGCTGTCTTTGTTCGAATTGTTTTTCGATAAAGCAATAAAGCGGCCGTCAGGGCTGATCGCACCGACATCTAGCCCCATGGTATTTTGATAAACAGGCGTTACTTCATAGCTATTAGCATCAACACGATATAGGTCCATAAACTTAGCATCACGCTGATTGCTGGTTATAAAAAAGTGTTTACCGTCTTCTGTGAAGCCTGCAAATCCTGCACGGGTTTCTTCACCTGGCGTAAGATCTTTAACTGTGCCGTCTGTTTCGCGAACATAGATGTGATAACGCTCATTACCGCCAGAGTCTTTAGTAAATAGTACGCGCTCATCTTTAGGGAAATAAGCCACAGCATACGTACTGTCTTCAAAATCTGTTAAGCGGGTTTTTTTGGCGGTTTTTATATCTACTTCGTATAGGCTATAAATACCGCTTTCGTCACTGCTAACGAGTATTTTGTCGCCTTTTGGTGAAAAGCTGCTGCCCATGATTGAGGTTGTATCAAAAAAGGTTTCAGCGTCATACTGTTTAACAGTTTGGCTTTGTTGCACGCTTTCGGTGCTGCTAGTTGATGGGGTTGATTGTGAACATCCTGCAAGTGCAAGGCTAAGTGCGCATGCAACAGCTGCTAGTTGAAAACTCGGTTTCATTGTAATTATTCCTTGTTAATTTTTCGTTTTAAAGTGTTGCCTGTTCATAATCTAAACGCAAGTTTTACCCGTTCGATATTTGTTACAAATCATGTAACTAATAAGAGATATGAGTGTGTTACTATTTTTTCACTATTAAAGGAATAAACATGATTGAAATTAACAACCTCAATAAGCGCTTTGCTTCAGCCCACGTTTTTGAAAACTATAATAAGCAATTTCAAGGTAAACGAGTTTGTTTACAGGCAGCCAATGGCAGAGGAAAAACAACATTATTGATGATGCTAGCTGGCCTTGAAAAGCCGCAATCAGGGCAGGTTTTATATAATAATCAAGCATTAAAATCGCCGCAAAACATTGTTTCAATTGCTAGCGACCGTATTGCTCTGCCAGATTTTTTAACTGCGCGACAAGTTATTGAACTTAGTTGCAAGGCGTTAAAGAAAGATATGCCTGAGCAACTCATTACTGGATTTAACTTTAAAGAGCACCTCAATACTCGCTTTAGTGCTTTGTCGAGTGGCAATCAAAAGAAGTGTCAGCTTATAACTGCTTTTTTAAAGCAAGCTCCATTTTTGCTATTAGATGAACCGAGTGCTGCACTTGATCAAACAAGTATAAAATTTTTGCTGACCTTACTTGATGACTACCTTGATAATAAACCTAATGGGCAAATTATCATTACAAGCCACGAACCAGAGGTGTTTATACAGCACGGTTTTGAGTGCACATCACTATGATAAATTCCTTTGCAAGTTACTTCTCATTCCTTTCTTTTCGATACTTAGCATATACGACCACCCTCAAGAGCATGCTGTCTCAGTTAAAGAATTTTAGCTTGTTGTTTGCACTGGTACTGGGCCCAGCTTTTCTTGGTATGGTTTTATTGTTGTTTTTAGGACTTGGTAAAATAGTCGATAGCCATGCAGCACCTGGTTACGGTGCAAAATTAGCAGTGATTTATCTTTTACTTGAATCAGTAATGTTATGGGCCATGGCACCAGCCATTAAAAATGAGCAAAATAGGGCATTTCAGCGAAGTCTATATAAATCCTCTTGGCGAGTATGTGTTGACTGCAAGTTACTACTGTTAAGTAATGCTTGGCTTATTGCCAGTTTACTAATAGCAGTCGACCTATCGTTAAAGCAATGGCTACAAGTGCCTCATTTTATACTGTTTATGCTGTTGCAGTGGCTATGTGGAGTATTTGTTCTTTATAGGCCAGGTGCACTTTTTTATAGTTTATTACTCAGTTCTATCTTGGTATTACTGCCTGCTAGTTTAACTTCACTGCAATACTATCTAAGTTTTATTGCAATTTTCGGCTGTTCGATTTTACTCCCACCTGTAAGAATAAGTCATAAGTTAAAAGTACACTCGCTTGCTTTGTTTTGGCTTAGTTACTTTATACAGCATAGCTGGAGCTTAATATGGCGTGGTTCAGTCTTGCTAGCATGCTTGCTCGCTTTATTACAGCTAATTGCAGTGCGTAATGACTTTAGCGACTTGGTACTGGCTTTGGCTTTTTCAGTATGCGTGTTGCTAACAAGCTCGCTGCAGTTCGATTGCTTGGCTGTTTTTAAAAAATATCGGCTGTTCTTTCAAAGCAATAACCAAGATAAGCCGTTTTATCTAAGCCAGTTTTTACCGAGCTTTATATTTTTTTCTGTGGCTTTCATTGTCGTTATAAGCATGCTTGGCACTAACTTGATTTACATCCCTATTGGGGCAGTGTGGTGTGTATTGCAGCAATATTTAGCGCAAAAAAAACCAGCGCAATTTGCGCTGGTTTGGTTTTTCATAACAATTGGAATTGTTTTGCTAGCTTAAGCGGCGTCTGCTTTTTTATCGCTCTCGCCGCGGGCAACATTACCTGCAACTAAGTCTGCTGGGTCAAAGTCGTCAACGTTAATAACGTCAAGACGGGCTTTTTCAACAGCAGCTAGTTTGTCGGCTTCAGCTTGGCTTAAAATGCCTGCTTCTAGGCCCATTTGCGCTACTTTATCAAGCTGGAAGAAAGGCAGTTTTACGCCTTTTTCACGGCATACCTTGTCAAACAGAGGCTCAACTTCAAGGATGTCTTTAAGCGTTTGCTCTTGACGACCAACAAGGTTAAGTGGCTCGTTTTTAAGATAAATGTAGTTAGCTAAACGGTTACGAGTTTCGCTTGGTACTTGTAATAAGTGAGCAAGTTTGTGCTCAAGCTTATCAGTAGGCTTACGTACTGGACGACCGAATGGGAATAACATGATTTTTAGCATCGCACGTAGTGGTGCAGATGGCATGTTATTGATTAAGTCAGCGAGTGCACGTTGGCAGTGGTAAAGGTGATCTTGGCAGCTCCATTGAACAAGCGCAAAATCTTCTTTTTTACGGCCTTCGTCGTTGTAACGTTTAAGCGTTGCAGATACAAGGTATAAGTAGCTTAGTAAGTCACCTAAACGTGCAGAGATACGCTCTTTACGTTTTAATGAACCACCAAATACCGCCATGCTGATATCTGACATTAATGCTAATGATGCACTGAAACGTGACGCAACACGATAAAACTCAGCTGTTTCGTCTTTGTATGGTGTACTTGTGAAGCGAGCATTTGTTAATGCTAACCACTTAGTACGAACAAGGTTCGAAATAGTAAAGCCAACGTGACCCATTAATGCTTTATCGAATACAGCAAGCGCTTCTTCGCGGTCTTCAATTGCACAAGCACCTAGCTCAGTTAACACGAATGGATGACAACGAATTGCACCTTGACCATAAATGATCATGTTACGCGTTAAGATATTTGCACCTTCAACGGTAATTGCAATTGGCGCACCTTGGTAACCGCGACCTAAGTAGTTGTTTGGACCAAGCATGATGCCTTTACCACCATGAACATCCATGCCGTGAATCGTTGCTTCACGCATTTGCTCAGTTAAGTGGTATTTGATAATCGCAGATACAACCGATGGTTTTTCACCAAGGTCAACAGCCCCTGTAGACATGCTCACTGCAGCATCAGAGCTATATGCGTAACCTGCAAGTTTTGCCATTGATTCTTCAACACCTTCCATTTGACCAATTGGTAAACGGAATTGACGGCGAATACGGCTGTAAGAGCCTGTTGCAAGCGCAATTGTTTTAATGCCACCTGTTGAGTTAGACGGCAATGTAATTGCACGACCAACAGATAAACATTCAACAAGCATACGCCAGCCTTGACCAGCCATTTTCGGGCCACCAATGATGTAATCAAGTGGTACGAAGATGTCTTTACCGCGAGTAGGACCATTTTGGAATGGGACGTTTAGCGGGAAGTGACGACGGCCAATTTCGACCCCTGGAGTATCTGTAGGGATCAGCGCACAGGTAATACCAGGTTCTTTGTCATCACCCAGTAAACCGTCTGGATCTTGTAGTTTAAATGCAAGACCAAGTACAGTCGCAACAGGAGCAAGAGTAATGTAACGCTTGTTCCATGTCAGGCTAATACCAACAACTTCTTCGCCGTTCCATTGACCTTTACAAACAACACCGTAATCAGGAATTGCACTTGCGTCAGAACCTGCTTCTGGTGATGTTAAAGCAAAACATGGAATTTCTTGACCACTTGCTAAGCGTGGTAAGTAATGATCTTTTTGCTCTTTAGTACCATAGTGCTGAAGTAATTCGCCCGGACCTAATGAGTTAGGTACACCTACGATAGAAGAAAGTAACGTTGATTTACTAGTTAGCTTTTGCAGTACACATGATTGTGCATAAGCAGAAAACTCTAAACCGCCGAATTCTTTTTTGATGATCATGGCAAAGAATTTATTATCTTTTAGATATTGCCAAACATCTTGCGGTAAATCAGTTAGTTCGTGAGTTGCGTGCCAGTCATCTAGCATGCTGCACACTTCTTCAACTGGACCATCAATAAACGCTTGCTCTTCGATAGTCAGTTTAGGTGCTGGGTATTGGTGTAATTTGTTCCAGTCAGGACGACCACAAAATAGATCCGCTTCCCACCACGTCGTACCGGCATCGATTGCTGATTTTTCAGTATCCGACATAGTCGGGGTTACTTTTTTGAAAGCAGCGAAGATAGGTTTAATGATGTATTGTTGACGAACGCCAGTCACAGAAAGTGGCACAGCGATAAGTAAGAATAGTAGCCAACTAATTGCGCCAAACGCGCCAGCAAATGTGCCAACAAGTAAAGTCGCAACGGCAATACCTAAGCAGGTATTCCAGCTTGCTCTGTGGTAACTCGCAATACTAAGCAGCACGAGTAAACCAAGTAAAAATATGAGAGTCATTGATTATTCCTTAATAGAGGTCAGACCACCTCTTTTAGAGTAGCGCTAGAAAAGCGAATTATCAAGAGGGGAACAAGGATTAAAACGGCTTGTTTGGTGAGTTTTATTATTTTAAAAATGGCTATCAGTGCAAAAACATTTACAGCAGATGAGGAATTGTTGAGTAATTACTTATAATCAGCGCCGTTATACTTACGATTAGTTGTGAATTGCTCAGATAGTTCTGAAAATCTCAGCATAGCAGTTGCCATCTTTAACGCTATGTTTAACAATGAGCGCAGGCAGGGATCAGCCCATCATGCCTTCCTTCGATTAGTTTTATAGGTTAAGAGTTCTATGTGTGAGTTGCTTGGCATGTCGGCCAATGTACCAACGGATATTTGTTTCAGTTTTTCAGGATTATTAGAACGCGGTGGTAATACTGGCCCGCATAAAGATGGCTGGGGCATCACTTTTTACGAAGGCAAAGGCTGTCGTACATTTAAAGATCCTGAGCCAAGTTGCCAATCAGAAATTGCCAAACTCGTCAAAGCTTACCCAATAAAAAGTATTTCGGTGATAAGCCATATTCGCCAAGGTAATCGTGGTCGAGTGTGCCTTGAAAATACCCACCCATTTACCCGTGAGTTATGGGGCCGTGAAATTACGTATGCTCACAACGGGCAATTATCGAATTATCATGATTTAAAACCAGATTACTATCGACCTGTGGGGAATACAGACAGTGAACTGGCGTTTTGCTGGCTGCTCGATAAAATTCGCGAAAAATACCCTAAACGCCCATCAAATATGGCGTCTGTATTTCGTTATGCTGCAAAGCTTGCTCATACGCTGCGTGAGAAAGGCGTATTTAATATGCTACTTACCGATGGTGTTTATGTTTTAGCTTATTGCACCAATAACCTACATTGGATCACACGCCGTGCACCGTTTGGTAAAGCGACATTAATTGATGCAGACATGGTGATTGATTTTCAAAAAGAAACCACACCGAACGATGTGGTTACTGTGATTGCAACAAGGCCGCTCACCAATGATGAACGCTGGCAGAAAATGGAGCCAGGTGAGTTTGCACTGTTTAAAATGGGCGAAAAGATTTAAATAAAAGATGAAGCGCTACTCAGGCGCTTCATTACTCACTTCTTGTTGCACTTCATTTGGAACACTAACAGGTGTGGTCACGGTGAATGAATTGAGCTGCACTTCAAATTGCTCTACGCCTTTTTCACCTTTCCACATACGAACTAGCATGTAGTCCATTTCTGGGGCAAACCAAGCAAGCGCTTGACGCTTATCGTTATCGTATAATCGTTTTACTTTAATCGCTTCTACATTACCAATAGGTAGCGAAATCATTTCTGTGCCGACAACTTCAAAGTCATAATTACGAAGGTTGCCTTTTTTATCAATCAGTGGATACGATAATTGCGTTTTACCTTGTTTTAGCTCTTCGCGTACTTGCACTTGATAAGACAGTGAATCTTGAAAATCATCTGACCAATCAATTTTAAGAGGGTATTTACTTTGGCTGCTTTGAACTTGCTTTTGCGTAGCATCAAATTTTAAGCTGTACTCTTTATCAGGCCCGGTGCCCGAACGCTCCATAGTGTAACTTAGCGGAGAAATTTTCTGATCATGATAAGTAAACATGGATGTTTCTTTTCGTGAGTCTGAAAAAATCATCCATTCGATTTCACTGTGATAAGTGATCACGTAGTTACCGTCTGCGGCTTTTTTCAGCTCGCGTACTGCTTTACCATGGGTTTCGCCTTTACGAAGTACATCGTATTTGGCTTCGTATTGAGTGAGGTCGCCAGCTAATACACTGGTAGGAAGTAATAAAGTGCCCACACAAGCGAGTAGGGCACTTAGATTTTTATTCTGGGTAGTGCGCGCCGTGTGCAGGAAGTTTCTTTTCGTCAAAAACTGCATAATCTGCTTCCATCTTGAGTCGTTGTTCACTGAACCACTTGACCACCAACGGATAGATTATATGTTCTTGCTGATGAACACGTTGTGCGAGTGTCTCTGCGGTATCGTTTTCGAGTACCGGCACTTTGGCTTGAAGAACAACGGGACCGCCGTCTAGCTCTTCTGTGACAAAGTGAACACTAACACCATGAACCTCATCTTTTGCATCTATCGCTCGCTGGTGGGTATTCAGCCCTTGGTACTTAGGCAACAAAGAAGGGTGAATGTTCAACATTTTTCCCTTAAACTTTTGCACTAAGCTAGGTGTAAGAATACGCATAAAACCAGCTAATACAACTAGATTTGGTTCAAAATTGTCAATAATGTCCATTAACTCAGCATCATAGGCCTCGCGCGAGTCAAAATCTTTATGGCTTAGTACACGTGTTTGTATACCTGCATTTTTTGCTCGCTCAAGGCCATAGGCGTCGGCTTTATTACTAATTACAGCGGCGATTTCGGCCTTTATCTCACCACGCGCACACGCGTCAATGATGGCTTGAAGGTTAGAACCGCTACCAGAAATTAATACAACAAGACGACAAGGGGTCATTAGTCACGACCACCTAAAATTTCTACTTGCTCTTCGCCTGCTTTCGCATCTTGGATCTCACCGATATGCCATGCATTTTCGCCAAGATCTTTAAGGATTGTTAAGCTTTGCTCAAGTTTGTCAGCTGGAACAACTAAAACCATGCCTACACCACAGTTGAATGTACGGTACATTTCGTGTGTTGTGATGTTGCCGTTTTCTTGTAACCAGTTGAAAACAACAGGCCATTCCCAGCTATCACCTTTGATTACTGCTTTTGCAGATTCAGGAAGTACGCGCGGGATGTTTTCCCAGAAACCACCACCCGTGATGTGAGATAACGCATGTACGTCAACCTGCTTGAATAGCTCAAGTAGTTGTTTAACGTAGATACGAGTTGGCTCTAAAAGGTGATCGCCAAGTGTTTTGCCTTCAAGCTCAGCGCTCGTGTCTGCGCCAGATACTTCAAGAACTTTACGAATTAATGAGAAGCCGTTTGAGTGAGGACCACTTGATGCAAGAGCGATTAATTGGTCGCCTGCAGCAACTTTAGTACCGTCGATAATTTTTGATTTTTCTACAACACCAGTACAGAAACCAGCCATGTCGTAGTCTTCGCCGTCGTACATACCTGGCATTTCAGCAGTTTCACCACCGATTAATGCACAGCCAGAAAGCTCACAGCCTTTACCAATACCTGTTACAACATCAGCCGCAGTATCTACGTCTAATTTACCCGTTGCATAGTAATCAAGGAAAAATAGTGGCTCTGCACCTTGTACAATAAGGTCGTTTACACACATAGCAACAAGGTCGATACCCACTGTGTCGTGCTTTTTAAGATCGATTGCTAAACGTAGTTTTGTACCAACACCGTCTGTGCCAGCAACCAGTACAGGCTCTTTATAGCCAGTTGGTAGTTCGCAAAGTGCGCCAAAACCACCGATACCGCCCATTACTTCAGGACGTCTGGTTTTTTTAACTACGCCTTTAATACGCTCAACAAGTGCATTACCGGCATCGATATCTACGCCCGCGTCTTTATAGCTAAGAGACTGTTTTTGTTCGCTCACAGGTTTTCCTCAAAAAAGTTGCATGTGGGTTGCTTAGAAACGCGCGTATTTTACAACAATTGCACTGGCGCGGCTAGTTGAAAAATCACTTTAACCGACTTGACAAGGACAGTTGTCCGGTTTTTTGTTTTCAAGTTCCAAGGCAAAAGTATCAGGCAAATGAACTTTTAACCTTGAAACTCGAAACTTCTCACTATTTGTTAAGCTTTCGCGGTTAAAATAGCGCGCAGAGGGGCAGGGTAACCTTCAATGGTTTTGCTGGTGTCATTAGGGTCTAAAAAGTCGACTAATGATTCGTTTTCCATCCACTGGGTTTTGCGTTGTTCTTCAAGCGTTGTGATTGCACAGTCTTTAACTTGTACATCTTTAAAACCGACGCGTTCCATCCATAGTTTTAATGCCGCGGTGCTTGGGATAAACCATACATTACGCATTTTTGCATAGCGGTCGGTTGGCACTAAAACTGTGTGCTCATCACCTTCAACAACCAGTGTTTCAAGGACTAACTCACCACCAGGACGAAGCTGTGCTTTTAATTGCGCTAAAAAGTCGATAGGCGAACGACGATGATATAAAACACCCATCGAAAAAACTGTATCGAATGCTTTTAGCTCTGGCAGAGCTTCAACACCTAACGGCAATAAATGCACGTTTTCATCTTGGTGATAATGCTTTATCGCTTGGAATTGGCATAAAAATAAATCGGATGGATCGATACCCACCACAAAATTTGCGCCTTCACCGCGCATGCGCCACAAGTGATAACCCGAGCCACAGCCAATATCAAGCACAGTGCGGCCTTTTAACGGTTCGATATGAGGCAGTAAACGATCCCATTTCCAATCACTGCGCCACTCAGTATCAATCTCGATACCGTGTAAGCTAAAGGGGCCTTTACGCCATGGCATCATGCGCTTTAATAAATGCGTTAACTGTTTTTGCTGACCTTCAGATAGCTCATCACCGGTGCCAATTTGTACTTTATCCTGAAGATTTACATGGTTTGTGCTTACCTCAGGTAAGTTTTTCAGCACTTTTTGCCATTTCGGTAAATCACCGTGGCTGGCTTCTAGTTCCCAGTGTTTTAATTGACCAGGCAAAGTTTCGAGCCAGTGGCTAAGCGGGCTTTGTGCAATCGCAGCGTAAAATTGGTTAAACCATTGAGACATGAAATACTCTTTATATCGTTGTGATGATTACTTGATTGCAATCATCGAGCAGAAGTTAAAACATTGATACCACACTTGCGTTTGGCTAAAACCAATTTCACTTAATCGGTTTAAGTGGGTAGATAAATGATCAGGGCGCATGACATTTTCGATAGCCGTACGCTTTTGGCTGATCTCAAGCTCCGAATAGCCGTTGTGACGTTTAAAATCATGGTGTAAATCAATGAGCAAATTATCGCATTGCTCATTTTCACCTCTAATTTTTTCGCTCAGCAGCAAAACACCGCTTGGTTTTAAATTTGCGTAAATCTTTTCAAGCACCGCTTGGCGCTTTTCAGGTGGAATAAACTGCAGTGTAAAATTCATCGCAACCACAGAGGCATTCTCGATGTCTAAATCGTTGATATCACCCAGTGTAACCGTGACCGGCACTTCAGAGCGAAAACCTTGTAAATGTAATTTACAGCGCTCAACCATCGCTTCTGAGTTATCGACGGCAATAATATTACAGTTATCAGTGCGAATATTGCGGCGCATACTTAAAGTTACAGCACCAAGAGAACAGCCTAAGTCGTATAGGTTTGAATTGCTTTGCGCGTACTCACCAGCCAGCTTACCCATGGTGCTAACAATAGTTGCATAACCTGGCACCGAGCGCTGGATCATATCAGGGAAAACTTCTACTACATGTTGGTCAAAGCTAAAGTCTTTAACCGCTTGCTCAGTGGCATAAATACTGTCTTTTTGCGTCACTTGAACAGTCTCTTTAAAAAATAATACCGCTATTTTAGCATTTTTAACTGGATAGTCAGTGATAAATTCAGTAGCTTGGCTAGAATTATCAATAACAAGTACAAAAAAGAGAAGTTTAATGACAAAAAGCAAAGTGATCAGTACAGAAGATATCTTATCAACTCTGTGTCATTCTGTGACTGGAGTTCTGTCTTCAGCAAGCGGTAACAGTATTAGTTATTCTGCCATGGTTCAAAAAATTACCCGCACCTGTATGCGTCCAGATATAGGCTGTTTTGTATTGTTCGATGGTGGCTTTACCGGGCTTGTGGTAACAAACTTCACAGCGCAAGCTGCCATGGAAATTTACCATGACTACATGCGTAACATGGGAATGCCAGAAGAAGAAATTGCACAAAGCCATTTATCAGATGATGTGGCAAACGTACTTGGCGAACTGATGAACCAAATCGTTGGTGACTTTACGTCAAAAGTACGCGACCAGCTGCATACTTCTATCACGCAAAACCAACCTAAGATGATGGCAATTAATAAACAGGTGCAAATCTCTGTTGATACTACTATGGATAGACCACAAGCACGCCGTGTGACTTTCACTACAGCTAAGCAAAATATCTTCTATCTAGAATTAGCCATGGATAAAACTGAATTTATTAAACTACATGACTTTGATATTTCAGAAGCGGTTGATCCGGATGACATCATCGAAAACGAAGCTAAACAAAAAGCTGAAAAGCAAAAAGCATCATCACAAGCAGACGATGCAGATGATGATTTTATGGCAGAACTTGGTTTGTAACCCAAAGACTTGAGCTGTCAGCTATCAGTCTTCAGCCGTCAGAGAAAATAGAGGCGCGGGTTAGACCGCGCTTTTTTTGTGTTTAAATTGTTTGTTGAGTTCAATGTGGATTTGTTTATAGATTCTAAATTACACATCCATATTTAATTTTCTAATTTCGCCAGAGCAACATAGGATCTTCAACTGAGGATAATTTAGTTAGTACTACCCAATCAGTTCCTTTCCCAAACGCATCTTTTACAAACCAATCCATACGGATGAAAATATCTTGGTAACCATCATGATTAAAGTCTGCACGTGCAACTTGAGTATAATGCACCTCTAAACCATCTACCTCTACCGAAATACTGTTTTCACGTGATGCTGCAACGAACGTAAGGCTTTTATCGTAAGAAGATAAACTACCAGTTCGCCCTTCTAAACTTTCGCCTCCTAAATTGGGAATCGCCGAAGCAGGAAGGTGCTTAATTGTTTCGTAGTCAAATAATTCAGGCCAGAAACTATAGGCAGTTTTTGGTGCGTTGAAGTATCTATTTGCCCCCACACAGTTGGCTTTAAGCCATTGCCAGCGGTCATACTCCCAGTCCACAACAATATCATCGCCGCTTTGAAGTACAAAAGAGCACCCTTTAGCAAAAAATGGCTTTTTGTCAGTTCCTGTAAACTCAATATTGAATTTGATATCCTCCAAAGAGTCATTAGTCTCGATTTGTTGTTCAAATATCAAAGGGTTTAGCCAAGCAGTTTCAATGTTTTGCTGTTGTTTTGATGGTTGGTTGCTTGTAGAGCAAGCGCTTAACAAGGTAAAAATAACACTAACGTATATTCCTAAACGTAATAATTGCTGAGACATGCTTTTAACCTCTTAAGGTGTGATTGACTGTTTTTGGGCAGAAAGGAATAAGTTGCTGACATAGTTGTTTCTTGAACTTGAAATGCCAACCCTTTTACTCTCAACTGCTGCAACAATCCAGTCTTCTTTCTTAATGGCGTTATTCATTTTTACATACTGCGTACGCAGCTTTGTTATTCCCAAATTAAAGACCATATCAAGTAATGCTTTCTGTACTGAATAGGGCATTAAATCAAAGCTTTTAGCGAAGCCATTAGACGTGGTGTAATATTTAGTAAGTTCACTATAGAATTTTAAAATGTGTTTTTCTTTTTGCGCTACTATATCATGGTCTTTCATAATTAAAGTTGTATGCAATTTGTAAAAATTTGCATTGCGACTAAAGCCATAGGGTTGCTTTTTTATCGAGTCATACTCAGCTTGCTTCTCAGCTAATGAAGCTAACACAAGCGTGTTGTTTGAATTATTTTTATACATGACAACTGATGCCATGGCTGCTTTGTTTTAAATTAGATGACCGATTCCCACAGTATCTAATCCTCTGGTATCAAGATACAAATGAGGAACTCGTCCTTCAAACTTCTCAGTATTTTTAATAACCTCTGTTTTTACGTTTGCATTTAATGGCATTAGATATTCCTTTCTTTACCTTTTATTTTATTAGGAGTTAATTTCAGTTATTAACAAGATTTAATATTAACTGGAAACTAACTTTTCAATTGTATATTGGGCTTATATTGGGTTCAGTTATTAATTTGATATTAATGCGAGGTTTGTTGAATCAATAAATGGGTGGCGTTATGTGTATTGTTATAAAATGCTAAATAGTAAATAAATGCAGGGTGGAATGCGATTTAAGTTGCAATTTAACATTTTTTAATGTGTACGTTACAGAACCTTTTGTAACCATGTTTTCTCATCTATTTTCAGATAAATTGCGCTAGTATTCTCAGAAGCCAATAATATCCCGTTAGGAAAAGAAGTTACTCTAAAATTAAATTTTTCTGTCTGCATTATTGAAAAAATAGAAACATATAAATCGTTTTTTGAAGCTTGAATATCACCCTTAGACTCTAAAATATTCAACATCATCTCGAATGCTTCATCTAGGCTCATTGATGAGTGTATAGTACTGGATGAAATTGCTTCAGCACCTCGACACTCTGAATAAAAAGTAGTTTCACCTAGTTGCATTGACTCTGCACATTGCTCTGCTTTTGCGCAGCCAATAGAAAGTAATGATAAAGAAAGTATTAAAGTGAATTTCAATTTAACGTGCATAATCTACCTCTATTCTCCAACCCCTCCACTGTGAAAAAATAATTTCAAGCATTTTAGGTGTTCGACTGAAGTTATCCAAGTTTGATTGAATAGTCAAAAGTGTTTTTATTTAACATGAGCTTTCAGCCGTCAGATAAAATAGAGGTGCGGGTCAGGCCGCGTTTTTTTGTTTTGAAAAGGCTATAAGACTTAGTGTTCTATGTTGAGTTTATTTCAACGCTGAAATTCAATTGAGGGTACTGAACCCTAAGTTTGAAATATGGTTTTTCAGCTTTCATTAAGTTAATGTCTTGGTGTGTAATACATAAATTAATCTACTGAAATAACTCAATAGGCAATTGAATTGAAGTTTAATCACATATACCAAGATGTTATTGTCAATGAAGTGAAGTTAAAACGCGCTGGGAGTGAGTTTCAAGTGTTTGTTACATTCCAAACTCAATCGGAGACTCTACATGTTGTACTTAATGGAGTCCGAGAGATTGATAATATTTCTGATTTGTTAGAAGCAAAACAACTTTGGCTCGAATATAGCGAATCTGATCAAGCTGAGTATGGCAAATTTACCCTAGGTATTTCACATGAGTTAAACGGAAATTTGCTTTGACTCATTAGGTTAAGAGCCTTGTAAGCTACCTCGGTATAAAAATAGTGCTTGGTAGCAATTGCTTACATTCTTATGTTGAGGAAAATAATGCTGCAAGAATTAGATAATTGGAGAAATTCAAAATCTAAAATTTTGACAATTGAAAAGCTCAAGGTGGTTCTCTCTGCTCAATTGGGTGAGCCAATTAAAGCTCAATACATCGAAATTAAAGGCAATGGCCTTATAGCAAGAGCAACACTTTGGGAAAATGGTAATCTTGTATTAAAAGCTATGTGTTGTCAGTCTGATAAGCAGGTAATTTTAAAACATCTGAATTCATGTGAGGCATGGCAAATTGACGATGAACTTAACTGGTGGTTGAGTCAAATTGTTATTTACGAACCTTCATAATCGATACAGTTGAGTAATTAGTCTTGGCTCAAAACTTACAGCTTAAAGCTTTGAACTTAAAGCTTGTTTTAAAGCCTACATTCATCCAATTTATGCTTTACTCATAAAGCCTTAAATGGATTTGATGATTGCATGAATTACTTAAAAAACTTTATAACTAAATTTGTTTTCATGATGCAGAAGCGGCCGGGGTTGATGGCGGTGTTGGCTTTTTGTAGTGGTGTGGCAAGCTATGTCTTTGTTGAAAGAAAAGAATCGTTTTCGCAGCTTATCTCTATTTTGTTATTAGTCACTTGGTTGTGGTTGTTAATAGATAACTGGCTAAGAGATAAAGTAGAGGAGCGTTTTGGTGTGGCGGTGTCGCCTAATGTGATGCGCTTTGCGCTGCAAGTTGTGCAGCAAGAAAGTTTGTTTTTTGCTTTACCATTTTTCTTAGCAGTGACAACCTGGGACCATGGTCAGGCCGCGTTTACCGCTTTAATTATACTTTGTGCATTCGTTTCTGTTGTTGACCCCCTTTATTATAAAAAGCTTGCAAGGCACAGTGTCTGGTTTAGTGTGTTTCATAGCTTTTCTTTGTTTGTCGTGCTGTCGGTTACCTTACCAATTTTATTAAAGTTAACGACCAGCCAAAGTTTTGAAATTGCACTAATAACAGCGGTTATTTTAACGGTCCCCAGTCTTGGCAATTTGATGCCCAATGCGAAATGGTGGCGTTTCCCGTTGTTGGTGTTATTGCTTTGTACATTAGGTGCTGGGCTTTGGCAATTACGTAGCTTTGTGCCACCTGCGGCACTGCGTTTAACCGATATGAGTATGTCATATCAGTTAGATGCACAGGCTCGTAAACCGCTTTCGCCAATAACAGAACTCACTGAGCAGAGCTTACATGAAAACGGTCTATATAGTTTTAGTGCGGTAAAAGCACCGCGAGGGTTAAATGAAAAAATTTTCCACGTTTGGGTGCATAATCGAAAAGAAGTTGACCGCATAGCCTTGGATATTTCTGGTGGTCGTAAAGAGGGCTATCGAGCGTGGAGCCATAAAACGAATTTCCCTGCTAATGCTGCAGGGAAATGGGTCGTCAAAGTGGTTACCGAGTCTGGGCAGCTGATAGGGCAAAGAAGGTTTGAGGTTTCAGAAGTTTAGCTGTCAGCTTTCAGCCGTCAGTTTTTAGCTGATAGTTTTAATACGGATTTTTCCCTTCACCTACCAACACACTGAATATTCTTAAATCTAGTTCTAGTTGATGATATTGCGGCTCCATGTGGCAGCAAAGTTGATAGAAGGCTTTGTTGTGGTCTTTTTCTTTAAAGTGAGCCAGCTCATGTACGACGAGTGCTTTGAGAAGTGGTTCAGGTGCGCGAAGCAGGTCGCTATTAATGGCAAGATCGTGTTTTCGGGTTTTACCTTGCATACGAAAAGTATGGGTGCCTAAGGCATTTGTGACCATATCGCCTTGTTTTTTGAATGCGGCACGACCAAAAGGCAGGGCATTTTTAAGGTAGCGCTTTTTTAGTTCAGTGGCGTAATTGTATAAAGCTTTATCGCTGGTAATGCTATGCGCATCAGGGTATTTGCCTTTAAGGTATTTTGCGGCCCTGTCGCCATTAAATAGCTGTAACACTTGCTCAATGATTTGAGGCGGGTAACCTTGAAAATAACGGCTGTAATCTTTCATGTTTTCTCTGATAAATCGGGCGCTAAAATAAACTGCTTTGGCTTGCTTCGCGTTCACCTATAAAAGGTGCAAGCACGGGGTGATTGTAACCTAAATCTTGGCAAAACTGTCTTGCTAAAAGTGGTGACTGGCGATTATCTGCGGTATGAAAAAACAAATAGGGTGATTTTCCTTCATCAAGCCACTGTTTTACTTTTTTCAGCCATGGCTGGTAATACGACTTGTATTCATGTTCAAGACTGGCAATCACAAAGCGCAGCATAGGCTGATTTCCTGTTGCAATGGCATGCACAGGTAAATAAGGCTTTTTCTTTTGCGCATCAATGAGTGCATCGGTATCGGCGGGAACAGCAAATAAAGCGCGGGTATCCATGCTGATGCGATCTATATTATTTTCAATTAACAGCTGATTTAAACGAATTTCAGCATCATCTTTATTAAAAAAGCCGGGGTGACGTACTTCTACACCGTAACTAAGTTGTTTGGGGAGTTGTGCAATAAAATTTGCAAGCAGGGGTAGGGCATCTGGTTCAAAGGCACGGGGTAGCTGTAACATAATTTGCCCCGTTTTAGCAAAAATTGGCTCAAATAAGTTTAGCCACGCATTAAGCTCACTAGTTATATTCGTCAGCTGTAATTCGTGACTAAAACGCCGATGAAACTTAAAAGTAAATTTAAAGTCTTCGGGTACCGCATCATGCCAGCGCAATAATGACTCATGACTTGGATCAGCATAAAAACTGGTGTTGCCCTCGACTGAATTAAAAGATTGCGCATACTCACTGAGCATGTCGGCGCTTTTACAGTGACTAGAGAGTAAATTTCCTTTCCATGCGGTGCTAGACCACTGCGGACAACCTAAATACAGCATTAAACCAACCAATAAATTTAAACTTTAGCTAGTGTATCAAAAGAAATGTTTGCTCAGAAGTCGAGGTATATATTTAGCCCCCGACAGGCACTGCTGGCACTCGCATTTTGCGATGGTTTGGGTATAATGCTCTGCCTTAAATGATTACTTTGTATAGTGGCTTTTGCTCTCAAAATAGCGAACTCTTAAGAGCAGGCGGCTATAAGTCTTTAACTGACAGGAATACTATGCGCTCTATATATTGCGGACAGCTAAATAAATCTCACGTAGATCAAGAAGTTGAACTATGTGGTTGGATCAACAAACGCCGTGACCTTGGTGGTCTTATCTTCGTCGATTTACGTGACAGAGAAGGTTTAGTACAAGTTGTTTTTGATCCTGAAGTAGAAGGATTAATGGATACTGCGAATAAACTACGTCAAGAGTTTTGTGTGCAGTTAAAAGGTGTTGTTCGCGCACGCCCTGATAGCCAAGTAAATAAAGACATGGCAACAGGTGAAGTTGAAATTTTAGGCACAAGCTTAACTATCATCAACCGTTCTGAGCCATTACCACTTGATTTTAATCAGCAAAACTCTGAAGAGCGCCGCTTAAAATACCGTTACTTAGATTTACGTCGTCTTGAAATGAGCGACCGTATCAAACTTCGTGCAAAAGCGAGCAGCTTTGTGCGTCGTTTCTTAGATGACAACGGTTTCCTAGATATCGAAACACCAGTACTAACAAAAGCAACACCAGAAGGTGCCCGTGACTACTTAGTACCTAGCCGTGTTCATAAAGGTAGCTTCTACGCTTTACCTCAGTCACCACAGTTATTTAAACAATTATTAATGATGTCGGGCTTTGACCGTTACTATCAAATTGTTAAATGTTTCCGTGACGAAGACTTACGTGCTGACCGTCAGCCAGAATTCACACAAATCGATTTAGAGACGTCATTCATGAGCTCTGATGAAGTGCGTGCAATGACTGAGAAAATGATCCGCGAAATGTGGCAATCATTACTAGACGTTGACTTAGGCGACTTCCCAGTAATGCCATAC
The DNA here is from genome assembly GCF_016464105.1 of Pseudoalteromonas sp. bablab_jr010. Lineage (NCBI taxonomy): Bacteria > Pseudomonadati > Pseudomonadota > Gammaproteobacteria > Alteromonadales > Pseudoalteromonadaceae > Pseudoalteromonas > Pseudoalteromonas sp. bablab_jr010. Next base: position 46,218 of record NZ_JACDWV010000051.1, read on the forward strand.
AGCGAAGCAATGCGTTTATATGGTTCTGATAAACCAGACCTACGTAACCCAATGCAACTTGTAGACGTTGCTGATTTAGTAAAAGACGTTGAGTTTAAAGTATTCTCTGGTCCTGCTAATGACGAAAAAGGCCGTGTTGCTGTATTAACTGTACCAGGCGGTGCTGAGCTTTCTCGTAAACAAATCGACGATTACACTAAATTCATCGGTATCTATGGCGCGAAAGGCCTAGCATGGATGAAAGTGAACGACCGTGCAGCGGGCGTTGAAGGTGTACAGTCACCAATCGCTAAGTTCTTAAACGAAGAGGTGATCAACCAGTTACTTGAGCGTACTAACGCACAATCTGGCGACATCATTTTATTTGGTGCTGATAAGCGTAACGTTGTAAACGAAGCGATGGGCGCGCTACGTCTTAAGATTGGTGTTGATTTAGGTATTACTGATCTTGATAGCTGGAAACCATTATGGGTAGTTGACTTCCCAATGTTCGAAGAAGACGACGAAGGTACATTGCATGCGGTTCACCACCCATTCACTGCACCGAAAGGTATTTCTCCTGAAGAGCTTGAAGCAAACCCAGCTGGTGCACTATCAGATGCATACGACATGGTATTAAACGGCTACGAAGTTGGTGGTGGTTCGGTACGTATTCACAATGCAGAAATGCAAGAAACAGCATTTAGAATTTTAGGTATCGAAGCGCAAGAGCAGCAAGACAAGTTTGGCTTCTTACTTGATGCACTTAAATACGGTACGCCACCGCATGCAGGTCTTGCGTTTGGTCTTGACCGTTTAGTTATGCTGTTATGCGGTACTGATAACATTCGTGACGTTATTGCTTTCCCTAAAACAACGCAAGCATCATGTTTATTAACAGATGCACCAAGCAAAGCAAATGCAGATGCATTAACTGAGCTTGCACTTGATGTTGTAGCGAAAGACGCTGAATAATTCATAATAACCTGAATTATAAGGCTTAATGAATAATAACCCTAAGGTGTATGCCTTAGGGTTTTTTTGTGCTTAAATGAATATTTGGTATGTTCTTCAAGGAAAGAGTATGAATATCAGTGCAACTTTTTTAGGTTATTTTGTACTTGTTCTGTTCCCACTGTTTGCCGCTATCAGCTATTTCTTAGGTAAGCGTAAAACCTCAACACCAATCGTGGTGGTCGTTATTGGTGGGTTACTAGGGCTAATTCCATTGTTTGGTCTTATTTTTATTGCTGTACTTGCGCTTAAACAAGATATTGAGACCACCGCGTGATTGCAAGCCATTCCCTTTATTTTGAGCATACCTTTGAAGCAAACCTTGCAGGGCAAACATTTTCGCATTGCGAATTTGAGCAATGTGAATTTATCGACTGTGACTTTAGCAATAGTCAGTTTGAAAACTGCCGGTTTATAGAATGTGAGTTTAAAAATTGTAATTTAGCTACGCTTGGGCTTAGATACACCTCGCTTGAAGAAGTAAGCTTTAAACAGTGTAAATTAACCAGTGTTCGTTTTACTGATGTTGATTGGCCGCTACTCGCCAGCCGTGCTCCAGTGAGTTTTGTTGGCTGTGAACTTAGCCACAGCAGCTTTTTTGAACTTAGTTTAAAAGCTTTAAAAATGCGTAGCTGTTTTGCCAAAGATGTTGATTTTAGACATGCAGATTTAACATCTGCTGATTTTACTGATACGGACTTTCGTGACAGTTTGTTTCAACAAACCAACCTCAGTAAAGCTAATTTTATTGGTGCCAGTCATTTCGCCATTGATATAACAGCTAACAATATCAGTAAGGCCAAATTTGAACGTTATGCCGCTTTGGATTTATTAGCAGGGCTCGATATAGAGCTGGTGGATTAAATATTATTACTAATTAAGGTTAAGGAAAGTTATGGATTTAAGCCCCATCACCTTAGAAGGTCAATTTGTTAAATTAGTGCCGTTAACGCTTGAGCACCGTGATGCTTTAGTAAACGCCGCTTCAGATGGAAAGCTTTGGGAGCTTTGGTTTACCTCAGTGCCCAATGAAGAACGTGTTGACGATTATTTAAATATGGCGTTTGAACAACAGTCACTTGGTCGCGCAATACCATTTGCTGTCATCGATAAACACACCGATGAGGTGATAGGCTCAACTCGCTTTTGTAATATCGACAGTAAAAACCGCCGTTTAGAAATTGGCTATACCTGGTATGCCAAGCGTTTTCAGCGTACTGGGGTTAATACTGATTGTAAAAAACTGCTACTGAGTTATGCATTTGAAATACTTAATGTGATTGCTGTTGAGTTTCGTACCCATTGGCATAATCAGGCTTCGCGCAATGCCATTGCTCGCTTAGGGGCGAAACAAGATGGGGTGCTTCGTAATCACCAAGTAATGGCTGATGGATGCGTACGCGACACCGTGGTGTTTTCAATTATTGATGGTGAGTGGCCTATGGTTAAACGTAGTTTAGAATTCAAATTAGCATGTTAAATATTAAAAAGCCGGCGCTATTGCTCGCTTTAACGCTTTGCGGGCAAACAGCCTTTGCAAATCAAACAGAGACACTGTTTGATACTGAGCGGGCACGCCATATTCCGGTGACCATTACAGCAGCCGATAGCAAATGCACGATAAAAAAGAAATGCCCCGTGGCGTTTATTGGGGCAGGCTACGGTATGGCACATACAGACTATCAATTTGCCCAGCAGGCCTTTCATCAGCATGGTTACTTAACGGTTGAAGTGGCTCATGAGTTAAAAGGCGATCCGAGTTTAAACCCTGAGCCACCCTACATGACCACACGCATGGAAAACTGGCACCGCGGTGTACAAACCCTTGAGTTTTTAGCTGTAGAACTTGCAAAGCGATATCCTGCGTATGACTTTAATCAGCTCACTTTATTTGGGCACTCAAATGGCGGTGATATTGCAGCGTTATATGCCGCTATTTATCCTGCTAAGGTGGCTAAGCTGATCACCCTTGATCATCGCCGTATGCTGACCCCAAGAAACAATAATATTGCTGTACTGACACTACGCGGTAGCGATTACCCAGCAGATGACAACGTATTGCTAACGCCGCAAGAACTTGCTATGTACCCAGTGACGCAAATTAAGCTTAAAGATTCGCGCCATAACGATATGTATGATGGTGGCCCAAAAGCGCTTGTAGAACGAATGAGTAAAGAGCTCAACGCATTTTTACTTGCTAATAAATAGCAAATGATTTGTTGCTTGATCTGTATCAAAGTTAAGGAGCTAAGCAAGGTTGAGCGGACATAAGTCCTTATGTTTTTACCTGTGTTTCTCTATCCTCGCGAAGCGCTATAATGAAGAAATGCTATGCTTAGCACAGACTTCTTGAACCTTATTCACTGGAAAAGACAAATGCAACATTTACCTACCGTTGATTATAAAGCGAGCGATGCGGCCGCTCAATTTGTTGAGTCACTAAGAAACACAGGTTTCGGTGTACTAAAAAATCACCCAATCCCTCAGTCATTAGTTGAGTCTATTTACAAAAATTGGCAAGAATTCTTTAATTCTGAGCAAAAGCACGAGTTTTTATTTTCAAAAGAAACACAAGATGGTTACTTCCCACCATCAGTGTCAGAAGTTGCAAAAGGCTTTACCGTTAAAGATATTAAAGAGTACTACCACGTTTATCCAAAAGGCCGCGTTCCAGCACAGCTAGAAGAAGAAATCCGTGAGTACTACCGTTTAGCGAATGAGTTTGCAGCAACATTATTAAGCTGGGTTCAAGCTGAAGCACCAGAAGAGGTGCGCGCTAAGTTCTCTATCGACCTTAAAGATATGATTGCTAACTCTGAGCAAACACTTCTGCGTATTCTTCATTACCCACCAATGACAGGTGATGAAGAGCCAGGTGCAATCCGTGCAGCAGCGCATGGCGACATCAATCTACTAACTGTATTACCTGCGGCAAATGAGCCAGGTTTACAAGTACAAAAAACAGATGGTGGTTGGTTAGACGTACCATGTGATTTTGGTAACCTGATCATCAATATTGGTGACATGTTACAAGAAGCGTCAGGTGGTTACTTTCCATCAACGATTCACCGCGTGATCAACCCAACGGGTAAAGCGTCAACGAAATCACGTATTTCGTTACCGCTATTCTTACACCCGCGTCCTGATGTTGTGCTTTCTGAGCGTTACACAGCAGACAGCTACTTACAAGAGCGTTTACGCGAACTTGGTGTCAAGTAAAGATTGGTTATACCCGAACCACCTTGAGGTGATTTGGGTATATAAGACAAAGCGGCATTTGAGCCGCTTTTTTTATGCCTGAAATTAGGCTGCTCAGTTCGCTATTAAGTGCTAGTTTGCAAATAATTCCATGCATTATTGACTATCCTAGGTATAATGCGCGCACTTCGCCGAATCGGCTGAAATTTTTAAAGAGAGATAGTATGAGTTTTGATGGGTTAGGTTTATCACCAGCTTTAGTAAATGCAGTTTTAGAAAAGGGCTATGAAGCACCAACGCCTATTCAATCACAAGCTATCCCTGCGATCATTGAAGGCCGTGATGTTATGGCCGCAGCGCAAACTGGTACAGGTAAAACAGCAGGTTTTACACTGCCGTTAATCGAGCGTTTGTCAAAAGGCCCTAAAGCCGGTGGCAATAAAGTACGTGCATTAGTATTGGCACCAACTCGTGAGCTAGCTTTACAAGTAAGCGAAAATGTTGAGCAATATGCTAAGCATTCAAATGTTAGCTCATTTGTTGTTTATGGCGGCGTTAAAATTAACCCGCAAATGATGCGCCTTCGTAAAGGTGTTGATATTTTAGTGGCCACACCTGGTCGTTTATTAGATCTGCACAATCAAAATGCTGTTAAGTTTGATGATTTAGAAGTGCTGATCCTTGATGAAGCAGACCGTATGCTTGATATGGGCTTTATTCATGACATCAAACGTATCATTGCTAAATTGCCTGCTAAACGTCAAAACCTGATGTTCTCAGCGACGTTCTCTGATGAAATTCGTGAACTTGCAAAAGGGCTCATTAATGACCCCGTTGAGATTTCAGTTGCGGCAAAAAACACCACGGCTAAAACGGTTACTCAATCTGTTTATGCGCTAGATAAACCACGTAAAACAGCATTGCTTAGCCACCTGATCCGTACTAACGATTGGCAGCAAATATTGGTATTTTGTCGTACTAAGCATGGTGCGAATCGTTTAGTTAAGCAGCTTGAACGCGATGATATTGTCGGCGCTGCCATTCACGGGAATAAATCACAAGGCGCTCGTGTTAAAGCACTCGAAGGCTTTAAATCGGGTGAAGTGCGCGTACTAGTTGCAACCGATATCGTTGCCCGTGGTCTTGATATTGTTGAGCTACCTCACGTTGTTAACTACGATCTACCAAATATTTATGAAGATTACGTACATCGTATTGGCCGTACAGGCCGAGCGGGTGCATCGGGTCATGCTATTTCGTTTGTAACAGTAGATGATGCCGACGATTTATATGGTATTGAGCGCTTTATTGGTGAGCTTATTCCGCGTGCAACCGAAGCAGGTTTTGAACCAAGCAAACCGGTTGCTGAAAAGCCGCTAGATACGCGCCCTATCAAGCCGAAAAAGCCAAAGAAACCGAAAAAGCCAAAAGCACCAGCTCAAGATGGTCAAGGTGCAGCAAAACCTGCACAAAAGCTAAAACCTAAATCGCAAAAGCGTCCTTCACAAGGTAAGTGGCAGGGTAAGGGTAAAGAGCAAGGCCAAAACCAAAAAGGCGCTAACAACGGGAATAAATCAAATAACACTAAACCAACAGGTAATAAACCTGCGGGTAATCGTCAGCGTGTATCGGGGCCATCTCGCCCAAGACGTAAGCCCGCTGCGGATAGTTAATAGCAGTAAAAACAAAAAACGCGCAATTGCGTAATGCTGATCAGTTAAGAATATTTTTATGATCACTTGACTGATCTTTTCATAGCTTCAAAATCCGATATTAGAAATAATATCGGATTTTTTATGTCTCTAATTCAGCACTTCGATGATATGTCCTCCTTTTTAGA
>NZ_JACDWV010000052.1:0-114534 GCF_016464105.1 Pseudoalteromonas sp. bablab_jr010
AATGATGCGGGAGTGGCGGAATTGGTAGACGCGCTGGATTTAGGTTCCAGTAACTTCGGTTGTGAGAGTTCAAGTCTCTCCTTCCGCACCATGTTCTTGATAAGAACTCAAACTATCAAATTATTCTTTGTTGGGATATCGCCAAGCGGTAAGGCAGCAGGTTTTGATCCTGCCATTCCCAGGTTCAAATCCTGGTATCCCAGCCACTTTCTCAAAGTGATAAAGAATACTCAATGAAGAGTCTAAAATAACTACCAGTACATTAGTACAAATGATGCGGGAGTGGCGGAATTGGTAGACGCGCTGGATTTAGGTTCCAGTAACTTCGGTTGTGAGAGTTCAAGTCTCTCCTTCCGCACCATGTTCTTAAGTAGAACTAAAACTCTTCAAGTTTAGCGTTGGGATATCGCCAAGCGGTAAGGCAGCAGGTTTTGATCCTGCCATTCCCAGGTTCAAATCCTGGTATCCCAGCCAACTACTTACTTCCCTTTCAAGTTTCAAGTTTCAAGTTTCTCCAAAGTATATTCGGTAATTTTATACCAATTCGCTTAATTAAGTAGTCTATTTTGAGGCAATCAAACCTCGTTGATAACAAGGCAAAAATTTCGTTATTTAGTTGTTCTAAATCAGAAATTTTTAACGCAGGTAGCGACAGGTTTAATCCCTCAAAATGATTAAGTATTATTGCGGATTGGTATTAGCACAAAAAAACGGGCTAATTTTCATTACCCCGCTTCTTTGCCTTTTGTACGATTAATTTTTTACTATTAACTTAATGTCCCGCTAATCGCATACTTTAAAACCCAGTTCTTTGCAGGGCCTGTGTTATTAGCAAGCTTTAAAAACTTACTGCGCACCCAGCTCAGTGGTTTAATCTCGTTTGAAAAACCAAAATAACATGCATCCATCATACTCATCATTAGTAAATTAGCGTGGCGGCGTTTTTTCTCGTAGCGCTTTAATAACGCTTGCTGACCAACATCAGGTTGATCTGCCAAAATATCTGCCAGTGCTACAACATCTTGAAACCCTAGGTTCACACCTTGCCCAGCAAGCGGGTTAATTGTGTGCGCCGAATCACCCAGCAAAACTAAACGTCCGTGCGAGTAATCATTGGCATGTTGGCGTGCAAGTGGAAAGACAGCATGCTCAAGTAATTCAAAGTCGCCCGGTAGTTCAGGAAAATGGTCAATGAGTTTTGCTTTAAGTTGCTCATTCGACAATTTTTGCCACTGCTTTAAAACCGCAGCATCGTGATAACAAATTAAATTAGCGTAAGGCGCCTGCATCGGTAAAAATGCTACAGGCCCGGTTGGCGTAAATTGTTGCCACGTTTTTACCTGCTGCGGGGCATCTAATTTGATTAACACGCCCATGCAATGCTGGCCATATTGCCAACCCGTTACACCTAAACCAGCTTTAGTTCGCAATTGTGACTGTCCACCATCTGCAGCAACAACTAAATCAGCGGTATATTGAGTATCGCCATAATGTAAGGTGATTGAATCAACCGTTTGAGTAATATCCGTGATGGCTGATAACTGCTCTATCACTTCGATGTTGTACTTGGCGAATTGCTGCCAAAGACTTGCTTGAATTAAATTATTTTCGATTAAATGACCTAAATGCGTTTCGCCAATCTCATGGCTATCAAACAATAAATTTTCGCCTTGTTGCTGGTAGGCCTCTAATTGTTGATAAGGTGCGATACGATTTTGTCTTAGTAATGGCATTGCACCAAGCTCATCAAGTAAATTCTCTGAAAAACGATTAATAGCCGAAATGCGAATATCAACCTTATCTGAGCTTAAAATTTGATCAGCATCGATAAGGTGCTTTTCAATAACGGTGACATCCCTACCCTGCTTAGCCAGTTTTACAGCAGTAGCAGCACCTACCATGCCGCCACCGACAACAATTACCTTATTTTTATTCATTTAATATTCGCTCATTTGGCTATTTAAATACGGGATAAATTGTAACGTAATTCAATATTGCGTGTCAGTGCATTTACCGCTTATGAATTTCAAAACAGTGACTTGTTTGATTTCACACCACAAAGATAAAAACTATACTTGGATCTGTGCGGGTATCCAGCTAAAATACGCGTCCTTTAAGTCGGCATACTTGCCACTTAATCCTGTTTCTAACACATTTTTGTGTCACTACCGAATTGAAAACGAGGCTATATTTCAATGAGTAAAAAGCTGCATATTAAAACCTGGGGTTGTCAGATGAACGAGTACGACTCTCAGAAAATGGCTGATCTACTAGATGCGACTAACGGCTATCAGTTAACTGAAGAAGCTGAAGACGCTGACGTGATCTTACTCAATACCTGTTCAATCCGTGAAAAGGCACAAGAGAAAGTATTCCATCAGCTAGGCCGTTGGAAACTATTAAAAGACGACAAACCAGAGTTAATCATTGGTGTTGGTGGCTGTGTTGCATCGCAAGAAGGTGACTCAATTCGTCAACGTGCGCCGTTTGTTGATGTAATCTTTGGCCCGCAAACATTACACCGCTTACCAGAAATGATTAAGCAAGTGCAAAGTGGCGACAGCAGCTCGGTAGTTGACGTTTCATTCCCTGAGATTGAAAAGTTCGACCGTTTACCTGAGCCAAAAGCGGAAGGCCCTACTGCGTTTGTATCAATTATGGAAGGTTGTTCTAAATACTGTACATTCTGCGTAGTGCCTTATACGCGTGGTGAAGAAGTAAGCCGTCCACTTGATGACGTATTACTTGAAGTTGCCCAACTTGCAGAGCAAGGTGTTCGCGAAGTAAACCTACTTGGTCAAAACGTAAATGCGTATCGTGGTGAAACTCACGACGGTGAAATTTGTTACTTCTCTGATCTATTACGTTATGTCGCTGCGATTGACGGTATTGACCGCATTCGTTATACCACATCGCACCCAGTAGAATTTACACCAGATATCATTGATGCGTACGCAGACGTACCTGAGCTTGTTGACCACCTACACTTACCAGTGCAAAGTGGTTCAGACCGTGTTCTTAACCTTATGAAACGTGGTCACACTGCACTCGAGTACAAATCTACGATTCGTAAGTTACGTAAAATTCGCCCTAACCTAAGCATGTCTTCAGACTTCATCATTGGTTTCCCAGGCGAAAGCAAAGCAGACTTTGAAGCAACTATGAACCTTATCAATGACATTGGTTTTGATATGAGCTTTAGCTTCATCTACAGTGCGCGCCCTGGTACGCCTGCTGCTGATTTACCAGATGACGTAACAGAGCAAGAGAAAAAAGAACGTTTATACATTCTGCAAAACCGTATCACGCAAATGGCGCAGCAAATCAGCCGCCAAATGTTTGATACCGAACAGCGTATCCTAGTTGAAGGTCCTTCTAAGAAGAACCCAATGGAATTACGTGGCCGTACTGAGAACAACCGAGTGGTTAACTTTGAAGGCCCTCACTCAGTGATCGGTCAATTCGTTGATGTACGTATTACAGAAGCATTGCCAAACTCTTTACGTGGTGAATTAATTCGTACAGAATCAGAAATGAACTTACGCCGTGATGTGGCACCTTCAGCTATTTTAAATAAAGCTGCTGAAGCTGAGGCCGCTACGGCCCCTAACGAAATTGGCGTTGCTACTTTCGTACCTTAGGGTGACACTTGGTGCAGGCACAGCCTGCACCCATCAATAGGAAGCAATTTTGAGTAATCAATTAAAAACATTAGAGATTTATTTAGAACCCGCCGACAACAAACGCCTTTCATCTTTATGTGGTCCGTTTGACGAGAACATTAAGCAAATTGAACGCCGCCTTGGTGTTGAGATTGCACACCGTGATAATTTCTTCAGAGTAACCGGTAAACTGCACCTTGCAGCAGCGGCTGTTGAGATACTAAAAAACCTCTATATTGAAACTCAACCTATTCGCGGCCTGATTGGCGAGATTGAACCTGAAGCCGTACATTTGGCAATTAGCGAATCAAATGCGCTTGAGCAAGATGAAAACCCAGGTGTATATGGCAAAGACATGGTGATTAAAACTCGCCGTGGCGTTATTAAACCGCGCAATGATAATCAAGGCGTGTATGTTGCAAATATTTTGCACCACGATATTACCTTTGGTATTGGCCCAGCCGGTACAGGTAAAACTTATTTAGCGGTTGCTGCAGCTGTTGATGCTTTAGAGCGTCAAGAAATTCGCCGTATTTTATTAACTCGTCCTGCGGTTGAAGCTGGTGAAAAACTAGGCTTTTTACCAGGTGACTTAAGCCAAAAAATCGACCCGTATTTACGCCCTCTATACGATGCATTATTTGAAATGCTGGGTTTTGAGCGTGTAGAAAAGCTGATTGAGAAAAACGTGATTGAAGTTGCGCCACTTGCTTACATGCGTGGTCGTACGCTAAATGACGCGTTTATTATTCTCGATGAAAGCCAAAACACCACAGCAGAACAAATGAAAATGTTCTTAACCCGTATTGGTTTTAATTCAAAAGCGGTGATCACGGGTGATATTACACAAGTCGATTTACCACGCGGTGCCCGCTCAGGCCTACGTCATGCCATCGAAGTATTAAACGGTGTCGATGAAATTAGCTTTAACTTCTTCCAATCACACGATGTGGTTCGCCACCCGGTTGTTGCTCGTATCGTTGAAGCTTATGAGCGAAACGATGAAGCAGAACGTTTAAAACGTGCAGAGAAGCAACGTGCGAAAGAAGCGCAAGCAAACCAACAAGAAGCAAACTCGTGACCGAATTAGATTTACAAATAGCCTGTGAGTTTAACGACTTACCAAGCTTTGAACAATTCCAGCTATGGGCTGACAAAGCCCTCAGCAACTACCGTGAAGATGCAGAGCTGACTATAGTGATCAGCGATGAAGCACAAAGCAGGCAGCTCAACAATGATTACCGCGGAAAAGATAAACCGACTAATGTCTTATCTTTTCCATTTGAAGCACCACCGGGCATTGAGTTACCTTTAGTGGGTGATTTAATCATTTGCCCAGCTATTGTTTTAGCCGAGTCAATTGAGCAAGAAAAAACCTTTCACGACCATTTTGCCCATATGGTTATCCATGGATGCTTGCATTTACTTGGATTTGACCATATAAAGGACGAAGATGCACTTGAAATGGAAAGCATAGAAAAGCAATTACTTGCCGATCTGAACATCGCTGACCCATATCGAGACGATATTTAAATTAACGGAGCAATTAGACGCAATGAGCGACGACAACTCGCAAACTAGCCAGGGTTCTTCTGGCAAAACGTGGCTGGGCCGCATAGCCCAAATGTTGCAAGGGGAACCCCAGAATAGAGAAGAGCTGGTAGAAGTAATTGCCGATGCGCAAGAACGCGACCTTATCGACCCTGAAACCAAAGATATGATTGAAGGGGTGCTAGGTGTATCAGAGCTGAAAGTGCGGGACATCATGATCCCACGCTCGCAAATGGTAACCTTAGAGGTTGATACACCATTAGAAGAGCTATTACCTATGATGGTTGATTCAACACATTCACGTTTTCCTGTGGTATGTGAAGACAAAGACCATGTTGAAGGTATTTTATTAGCAAAAGATTTATTACCACTGATCATCAACAAAGATGAGCAACTGCCTTCTTTACGTGAATATTTGCGTCCTGCAGTTGTAGTGCCTGAAAGTAAACGTGTAGACACTCTGCTTAATGAGTTCCGTCAACAACGTTACCACATGGCGATTGTTATTGATGAGTATGGTGGTGTGTCTGGTCTTGTCACTATCGAAGATATCCTTGAAATCATCGTTGGTGAAATCGAAGACGAGCACGATGAAAGTGAAGACCTACAAGATATTCGCCAAGTTGCAAAGCACGTTTACGCTGTGCAAGCACTGACTGAAGTTGATGACTTTAACGAGTATTTTAAAACTGGTTACAGCACCTCAGATGCTGACACCATAGGTGGTATTGTTTTACATGCATTTGGTCACATGCCAAGTCGTGGTGAAACAATCGAGGTAGAAGGCTTACAATTTAAAGTCACTAACGCAGATAACCGCCGTATCTTACAATTGCAAGTCACCATTCCAAAGGCTGATGATAACGACAGTGAAGAAACTGCTAACTAACCTAAGTCACCTTGCAAAAGATAAAAAAGCCTGGCTCGCACTTGTTGCGGGCCTCTTTTTAACCTTAAGTTACGCACCCTATAACCTATGGTTTATAACTTTTCTTTCCCTTGGTGCTCTACTCTACTGCATTAACCCTCTCGCAAACGGTAAATTAGCCGCTAAACAAAGTGCTAAATATGGCTTTTTATTTGGTTTAGGTTGGTTTGGTGCAGGTATAAGCTGGGTGCATGTATCAATAGCGACCTTTGGTGGCATGCCATTAATCGCATCACTTTCGTTAATGGTGCTGCTTTGTGCTTATTTAGCCCTTTATCCTGCATTAGCTACTTGGCTGACAACACGCCTTGCTACAGGCCCATATAGCTTTATATGTTGGTTACTCGCCGCTATCGCAACCACAGAATACTTACGTGGCACATTGTTAACAGGCTTTCCGTGGCTGAGTTTTGGTTACACGCAAACAGACAGCCCACTTAATTTTTTAGCCCCAGTGATTGGTGAGTTTGGGATTACGCTTGTATGTATGTTAATTGCGTTTGCTTTATATCGCCTAGCAAGCAAAGATGGCAAACCACTTATCGCCTCTGTAGCCCTATTAGCTGGCTTATATACGATTGCAAGCAGCAACCAGCTACACTACCAAGATAAAACCATTAAAACTGTACTGGTGCAGGGTAATATTAAACAGCATCTTCGTTTTGAGCCGTCTGAGTTTTGGACGACTATGAGCAAATACCAAGATATGACTCGCCTGCATTGGAATGCTGATTTAATTGTTTGGCCAGAAGCTGCTGTGCCTGAGCTTGAAGCATTATCAACCGAGTATTTAACAGGCCTTGATAGTGCTGCAACGTTTAATGACACCGCGCTTATTACCGGTATCGTTGATTACCAATACGACACGCGTAACATTTTTAATACCTTAATAGTGCTTGGTAAAAAAGAACACGATGACAGTGAAGGCCACTATCAATATTTAGGTAAAAACCGCTACCAAAAGCATCAGTTATTACCCATTGGTGAGTTTGTGCCGTTTCAGGACTTCTTGCGCCCAATTGCGCCACTGTTTGATTTGCCTATGTCCTCCTTTACCCGTGGTGATGAAGTGCAAAACAATTTACGCGCAAATGGCTTAAACATTTTACCGGCTATTTGCTATGAAATTGCCTTTTCTGAGTTGGTTCGTGGTAATTATCGCAGTGACTCCGACATTTTATTCACGGTGAGTAACGATGCATGGTTCGGTGACTCACATGGCCCGCATCAGCACATGCAAATAGCGCGTATGCGCGCCTTAGAGTTACAGCGCCCGCTAATTCGCGTGACCAACAATGGTATTAGCGCCGTTTACGACCCTATCGCTAAATCACAATTAGCTATGCCACAATTTAAAGCGGATGTACTCGAAGCCAATATCACGTTAATTAAAGGCGATAGCATTTATAGTCAATATGGCAATTGGCCAGTATGGGCGGTAGTGATATTACTGAGCGCTGTGGGTGTATTTGTTAGGGTTAAGAAATAACACCTAAGAAATGAACATTAATAATTTTGGTCAAAGCTTAACCGACAACCACCTACTAAGTAGGTGGTTCAAAACCAGAAAACCAATCTCAATACTAGCATTGATAAGTATAAATTGTTCTATTTCCCTTAGTTTCAGTTTTAACAACTCGACAGCCGCCGCCACCGCCACCGCCACCGCCACCAAATGAAAGAATATAGTATCCGAATTTAACCTGCTCACCGCCACCATTTGAAAATACGAATCCTTTTCCATTTACCTGACTACGATTTAGTGGGATGGAATTATTGTCACCATCTCTACCACCTAAGATATTGAATGACTCTGTTGTTTGATCTAACGTTACACTAATAAAGCCATTTCCAGTCTGTGCTAAATCATCACTGTAAAAGTTTATACGGACGTATACCTCTAACTTATTCATATTAGGAAACTTAATTGTTCGCATTGTTTGTGACAATATTCTGGTGAGTCCAGACGTTTTCCCGCCAAAATAAAAATCATAAACATCATTTCGAACAAAACTGTACACTAAAAAATCATACGGACTACCTTTTACATCTATTTCCTTTCCTAACGCATAATTATCATTAGAGCTGGGGCTAGATTGCATGGTCGTATGATTATTTTTCCGCATGTTTGTCCCTTGAGCGAGCATGCTTTTTTCAGAAGCCTGTGTTACCACACGGACTAATTCTTTCCGATATTCGTAAAGGAGCGCTAAATCGTGAAGCTCATTACTGCTCAAGCTAGTTTCATAAACATCTGCAACTGGTTCACCAAAGCGGTCCTCAGAGTAGTAGGTATCGAACTTTGTAGCCCGTTCATTGATCATATCAACAACAATTATTGCTTCAGTATTATAATTAGTACTAAACCTTGCTACTCTTTCTTGTTGGCTCTTTGAACAATTGTTACAAATTTCAACATCTGCCTGACCAAATACAGGCAAAGATACACCAGTAAAAAGACCAACAATCAATAACATTATAATTTTGTTCATAAAAAATCCCTTATATTTTAAAAACGAAATAAATAAAACCATATACATATACATATACATATACATATACATATACATATACATATACATATACATATACAATCAGAATATTCCTAAAATCTGAAAGTCAGCGAACAAAACGATAAATTGCTAAAAAAGATATTTATTCATTAATCTTTATCAACTCTACATCAAATATAAGTAGCGAGCCTGCTGGAATGCTGCCGACGCGTTTACGGCCGTAAGCAAGCTGAGGCGGGATATAAAAGGTAAACTTATCCCCTTCGTTCATTAGCTGTAAGCCTTCGGTCCAACCTGCAATGACTTGATTTAAGCCGAAGCTGATAGGCGAGTTTCTTACCACTGAGCTGTCAAAAACACTACCATCCATAAGCGTACCATGATAGTGAACCTTTACTTTACTGGTTGCACTTGGCTTTGTGTCATTCCCTGAACTTTGCTCAACTTTGTATTGCAGCCCAGATGCGGTTTCATGAACATCATCAGCTTTACCATTATTCGCTAAAAAATCCGCGGCAAGCTTCTCATTTTCAAGCGCTTGAAGCTTCGCCTTTTTACTATTTTTAAAAATTAAAAAACAAAAAATACCAATGATCAGTAAAAGTATTAAATTAATCATTCTGCGTCCTTCTCATCATCATTGTCGCCATTTACAATATCTGCAATATTGGCAAGCCTTGCTAAGGCTAGCGCGTTTATAGAGCCTTCAGGGTAACCTTCTGCGGTCATTTCACCTGCGTCTTTATCCATTAATAAGCTCAGTGCTTGATCAACGGTTTCAACGGCATAAATATTAAAGCGCCCTTTTTCAACGGCATCGAGTACTTCGTCATCAAGCACTAAATTAACTTGGTTTGATTTAGGAATAATCACCCCTTGCTCACCGGTTAAGCCTCGCATTTTGCAAAGTTTGAAGAAGCCTTCTATTTTCTCGTTTACACCACCAATTGATTGCACATCACCATGCTGGTTAATCGACCCCGTCAGTGCAATAGATTGGCTAATAGGTAAGTTTGTAATGGCTGATATAAGCGCGCACAGCTCTGCTAATGAGGCGCTATCACCGTCGATGTAGCCATAGCTTTGCTCTATTGCGATATTGGCACTGAGCGTTAGGCTAAATTGCTGAGCATACTTATTACCTAAGTAACCGGTTAATAGCATCACCCCTTTTGAGTGAATGGCTTTGCCTAGCTCGGCTTCACGTTCAACGTCAATAACGCCATCTGCACCTGCGTACACAGTGGCTGTAATGCGTGCAGGTGTGCCAAATGAGGTATCACCAATATGTAGCACAGTTAAGCCATTTACTTTGCCCACTGCGTGACCTTCGGTTGCAATTAAAATTTGCCCTTCTTTAATATCACTCAGCATGGTTTCTGAAATTTGCCCTGTGCGGTATTGCTTACCAACAATGGCTTCATCTATGTGATGAGCATCAATCACGGTTTGGCCATCTTGTTTGGCATAAAAACTGGCTTCTGCCACTAACTCTAATACATCTGCAAAGCGAGCTGAGAGCTTGTTATGGTGCTCAGCTTGGCGATAACTAAACTTTAATAATCTTGCCATTGCAGCTTCATTTACGGTGCAATTAAGTGTTTGCTGACAATATTCAGTTACCTTGGTAATGAACTGATATTGCAGTTTATCGCTACTTGGTAAGTAATAATCAAAGTCAGCAAGGACACGGAATAACTCTGCAAACTCTTCGTCATATTCACCAATGGTGTAATAAAGGTCGCGAGAGCCTAGCAGCACTATTTTTACATCAAGAGGAATAAGCTGCGGACGTAACGTAAAGCTACTTCCCACAGAGCTGTCTTGATAAGGTAAGTCGTTTTTGATTTGATGCGTTTTTAGAGAAAGCTTAAGGCCATCCCACACTTGTGGGTTCGCCATGACTTTCTCGGCATCCATAATCAAATAGCCACCATTAGCACGGTGCAGTGCACCTGGCTGAATTGAGCGGTAACTGGTGATAAGCGAGCCTTGCGAAGTCGCATATTCAATTTTGCCGAAAATATTGCCAAAAGTCGGATTCGGCTCATACACCACAGGGGCTGCATCGCCCTCTTTGTATTCGACTAGAATATTTGGTGCAAAGAAGTCTGTGAGCATCCCTTTACGGTCAAAGTCTTCTTTGTTTTCGTCGTTTTCATCATCGTCGAGCCATTCAAGTACCGCATCAATGATTTCTTCACGAATATCTTTTAAATAACGCAACACACCAATGTGCGTAGCGTATTTATGTTCAAGGGCTTTAATGAGTGGCTTAGTGGCAAGCTCAGCAGTTGATTTTTTAAGGTTACGTAGTTTTTCGGATGACTCTCGTTTCCAACGAGGAAGCTCTATTAATGCTTCGATTAACGCATCTTCAAGCTTTTCGATAACCTCATAAAATTCGATACGCAGTGGCTCATCAAGGGCTGAAAATTCACTGTCGCTCAGTTGTTTACCATTCACTAAAGGCGCAAATCCCACAACGCCATTTTCTTCAATCAGTGCCACACTTTGTTCAAGTGCTGCAATTTCAACAGCAGTAATTGCCGCATCGTAAGTATCGGTAAACTCACGGTCGATTGATTTTTTCTTGCGTTGATAACCCGGGTTATCAAAAGCTGCTGGGAATGTATCGAGTACTTCGTCGATAAATGAATCTATATCGTCAGCTAACTGCTTTGATTGACCTGCTTGCATAAATAACGCGATTGGCTCGCGGTGGTCATCATAGTTATTAACATACAACCACTCATTAGGCGTTGGGCGGTCTTTTGAATGGGCTGTGAGTTTGTCTTTTACTAAGGTGTAACGACCATGAGCCGCTTCACCCATCACATAAACATTGTAACCCGGTAATTCCATTCCGAGTGAAAAGTCGAGGGCACTTTGTGCACGTTGTTGACCAATAAATGGCAACGCTTCTGGATATGGGTTTTGCATACAAGTCGCAACATGACTTGCGGCAATCTTAGGCGCTAACGCAGAAATAGGTAGAGGGATTAGTTTTTTTGTCATTCTAACTTCTTATTTCCCAGTCTTGACTGGGCATTATAGGTAACGCCCAGCACAAGCCTGCGTCACTGATTAAGGTTGTAATGCCTTACGGCGAAAATAAATACCGCCACATTCAGTACAAGGAGTAATTTGCGTAGCATGGTAAACATCGTAACTATGCTGACAATTTTTACATACTAATGTGCCCATGGCTATCCATTCTCCCTCTTGATAAACACCATTATGTTGAAAATCTTGGTTTAAGGCTTGCCATTCGAGCTGGGTTTTATCTTCAATGTGCGATAACTCATACCAAAGCGATTCTTTAAGCTCTAGCCATGCGAGTGAATCATAGTGACTGTCGTTTTCTTTAATGTGGTCGATATCGCGTTGTAGATAGTCACGATACTGATTGAGCTTTTCTTGCCCTAAGTCTTTAAGTGCCTGCTCTGACTCAACAAATTTTTCCATTGCATCTTTTAGCTCATGATCTTTTACGTCTTTAAGCCATGCACTTAAATCGCTAAGCCAAGATTTATAATCTGCCATCGCTTACTCCTTCAAAAATGATGAAAAATCAACCGTTATTCTAGTTGAGTATAGGTTAACCTGCCCTGAAAATATATTTCCTTGGAAAATTAACAAAAGCGCCTATTTGCCGCTGTGATTAGCATGTATTTTGGGTTATCCTTATCGACAATTTTTTATTAATTTGCAAGAAGTCTGGAATCGTAGATGCAAGAGCAATATAACCCGCAAGACATTGAGTCAAAAGTACAAGCCTACTGGGAAGAAAACCAAGTATTTAAAGTCACTGAAGATGAGAGCAAAGAAAAGTATTACTGCCTATCTATGTTCCCATACCCAAGCGGCCGACTCCACATGGGTCACGTTCGTAACTACACCATTGGTGACGTAGTATCACGCTTCCAACGCTTGCAAGGCAAAAACGTAATGCAACCTATGGGTTGGGATGCGTTTGGTCTACCTGCTGAAAATGCGGCAATCAAAAATAACACTGCCCCTGCTAAATGGACTTACGAAAACATCGATTACATGCGCAACCAGTTAAAGCAACTAGGCTTTGGTTACGACTGGGATCGTGAAATCGCGACATGTCACCCAGAATACTACAAGTGGGAACAATGGTTCTTCACTAAGCTTTATGAAAAAGGCTTAGTATACAAAAAGATGTCAACAGTAAACTGGGATCCAGTTGACCAAACTGTACTTGCTAACGAGCAAGTAATTGATGGTCGTGGTTGGCGTTCAGGTGCCATTGTTGAGCAAAAAGAAATTCCACAATGGTTCATCAAAATCACTGATTACGCACAAGAGCTACTAGACGATTTAGATAAACTTGATCACTGGCCTGAGCAAGTTAAAACCATGCAGCGCAACTGGATTGGTCGCTCTGAAGGTTTAGAAATCGAATTTAAGCGTGCTGATAACGAAGACACATTCAGTGTTTATACAACGCGCCCAGATACCTTCATGGGTGTGACTTACGTAGCAGTTGCTGCAGGTCACCCAATTGCACAAGAAGCCGCTAAAAACAGCGACGCTGTAGCTATGTTTGTTGATGAATGTAAAAACACGAAAATCGCTGAAGCAGACATGGCCACCATGGACAAAAAAGGCATTGCAACTGGCTTTTATGCGATTCACCCATTAACAGGTAAGCAAGTACCGATTTGGGTTGCTAACTTTGTATTAATGGATTACGGCTCAGGCGCTGTAATGGCTGTTCCTGCACATGACCAACGTGACTACGAGTTCGCATCAGCTTATGGCCTTGAAATTGCCCAAGTTATCGCACCAGCTGCAGGTTCTGTAGAAACGGTTGATTTAGACAATCAAGCATACACAGAAAAAGGCGTGTTAGTTAACTCAGGTGAGTTCGATGGTCTTGAGTTTGAAGCAGCGTTTAATGCCGTTGCAGACAAACTAGAAGCACTGGGTGTAGGTGAGCGTAAAGTTAATTTCCGTCTACGTGACTGGGGTGTTAGCCGTCAGCGTTACTGGGGCTCTCCAATTCCAATGCTTAGCGACGAAAATGGTGATGAGCTTGCAGCAACAGAAGACATGCTACCAGTTCGCTTACCAGAAGACGTAGTTATGAATGGTGTGACTTCACCAATCAAAGCTGATCCTGAGTGGGCTAAAACAACAGTAAATGGCGCGCCTGCATTCCACGAAACAGATACCTTCGATACCTTCATGGAGTCGTCTTGGTACTACGCTCGTTACTGTAGCCCACGTTTTGACGAAGGCATGATCGAGCCAGGTGCTGCCAATTACTGGTTACCAGTAAACCAATACATTGGTGGTATTGAGCATGCGATCTTGCACTTACTTTACTCGCGTTTCTTCCACAAACTATTACGTGACTTTGGTTTAGTAAACTCAGATGAGCCATTTGAGCGCTTATTATGTCAAGGCATGGTACTAGCTGATACTTTCTATCGTAAAGATGAGAAAGGCGGTGATATCTGGATTTCACCAACAGACGTACAAACTGAAACAGACGACAAAGGTCGTGTTGTTAAAGCGTGGCACAAAGAAGATGGCGAGCCAGTATTCTCTGCGGGCATGAGCAAAATGTCGAAATCGAAAAATAACGGTATCGACCCACAACAAGTTATCGCCCAGTACGGTGCGGACACAGTGCGTTTATTCATGATGTTCACTGCACCACCAGAGCAAACTCTTGAATGGTCTGATTCAGGTGTTGAAGGTGCAATGCGTTTCTTAAAACGTATTTGGAAATACGCTGTTGATGTTGAAACAGTAGGTTATCAAGCGCTTGATAAGTCAGCGTTAAATAACGACCAAAAAGTACTTCGCCGTGAACTTCATAAAGCAATTGCAAAAGTGACTGATGACGTTGAACGTCGTCAAACATTCAACACTGCAATCGCTGCTATCATGGAAATTTCGAACAAGTTACTTAAAGCACCACTTGCTGATAAACAAGATGTAGCAATTGCTAACGAAGCACTTGAAGCATTACTTATCATGCTTGCGCCTATCACACCGCACATGTGTCACCAGTTATGGCAAGACCTTGGCAAAGAAGGCGATATATTAGATGCAGCATGGCCAACAGTTGATGAGTCAGCACTTGTTGAAGATGAGAAGCTAATCATTGTACAAGTTAACGGTAAGCTACGTGCTAAGTTAACAGTGCCTGCAGATGCAACTAAAGAGCAAGTTGAAGCATTAGCATTTGCTGAAGAAAACGTGACTAAGTTCACTGATGGCGCGACTATCCGTAAAGTAATTTACGTACCAGGCAAACTACTTAACGTGGTTGCTAACTAAGATGGCAGCGCTTCACGCACTGAAAAACGGACTAGCCCTTGCGCTAGTCTGTTTACTGCTGACAAGTTGTGGCTTTCACTTAAAGAAAGCCTCTAACTTGCCTGACGACTTGAAAGTAATCACCCTTGTTGGTGATGATGAAAAGTCAGCCTTATTCGAATTAGTCGAAAAAGAACTGATTGCGAGTAAAGTTGAGCTTAACCAAGTTGGTAAACATCCTGAGTTAAAGATTCATAAAGACCGCTTAGAGCGTCAAATTCTGTCATTGTTTGATAATGGTCAGGTTGCTGAATATGAACTTGCCTACAGCGTAAGCTATACCCTCAAGCGCCCTGGACAAAAAGCGATTAATCAAAGCTTTGAATTGTATCGTAACTACCAAGACGACCCAGACAATGCCCTTGCAAAAGCAAAAGAGCTTGATTTGCTATTAGGCGAAATTCGTAAGCAAGCGAGTCGTCGTATTGTTCGTGAGTTATCACAACTGTAATGCGTTGTTATGCAAACCAGCTTCCTAGCCAGTTAAAAAAAGGCCTCGCGCCTTTTTACATGGTGTTTGGTGAAGAGCCTTATCAAATTGCGCAGTGCATCATGCAAATTCGCCAAGCAGCTAAACAGCAAGGCTTTGACGAGGTAATCAAATTTACCTTAATGCCGGGTTTTGACTGGCAAGAAATTGTTGCTCAATATCAAAGTATGTCACTGTTCAGCGCTCGTACCTTAATTGAGTTTGATTTAAACGAGCAAAAACCTGGTACGCAAGGCAGCCAAATCTTTAAGCAGCTTGTTGAGCTTGCTAACCCCGATACTATTTTGGTTTTAAAAGGCGCCAAAGCCAGCCAAGATATTCAACGCAGTGCTTGGTTTAAAGCCCTCGATAAGCAAGGCTTATTTGTTCCTTGTTACCCATTAACAGGTAATCACCTGAGCCGCTGGTTAGATGAACAATGCTACCGTTTAAACTTAAACCTTCACAACAACGCAAAACAAAGCTTAATTGATGCCACTGAAGGAAATTTACTTGCCTGTCATCAAGAGTTAGAAAAGCTATCTTTGCTTTATGGTAGTGAGCTAATTGACCAGCAAGCTGTGATGCAAGGGCTACTGAATCAGTCAAAATTTGATATTTTTGATTTGAGTGATGCTTTATTAAATGGCCACGCCGAACAAGCAGTTAAAGTAATGACTAAGCTGGCTGCCGATAACACTGAAGCCATGAGTATTTTTTGGGCCATCAATAAAGAAGCAGCTAACTTACTGGCAATGCAACACGGGCGCTTGAATGGTGCCAATATGGCTGATTTATACAAAAAGTATAATATTTGGAAAAACCAACAAGCTGTTGTACAACAGGCCTTAAACCGCTTGAACATCCAAGTACTCGAACAAATTACCAAACAATTAGCCCAGTTTGATGCCGCATATAAACAAGGCAACCTTGTAGCCCCCTACCAAGCATTAATGCAAATATGCTTAGTGTTTTGCCAACCTGTGGCGATACCTTTACCTTGCCACCCGGTCTTTGACTAAGAGTAACAATTCATGATTGCTATTTTTGGTGGCACCTTTGATCCAATTCACTTAGGTCATATTAATATGGCCCAGCAGTGTGTTCAGCAGTGCCAACTCGATACCCTTTACTTCATGCCTTGTGCTATTCCTGCTCACAAAGCCAAGCCAGGAATAAGTGATGAGCATCGTATAAACATGCTAAAACTTGCGATTGACGACAATCCGCATTTTGCTATCGATTACCGCGAACTAAACCGAGAAGGTGCGTCTTATTCTTTGCTGAGTTTAGAAGAGCTTCGTGCAGAAAACCCAGCAGCGCCGATTATGTTTTTAATCGGCATGGACTCATTCAATAGCCTAGATAAATGGTTTAAATGGCAAGAAGTTGTCAAACTTTGTCATATTGTGGTGTACCAGCGTCCGGGGCAGCACTGCCAAGTATCTGGTGAACTTGCAGCTTATAAAGAGAATGCCGTAACAGAGCAACTTAGCCAGCTACAACAAGCCCCTGCAGGTAAGTTATTCTTTTTAAATGGCTTACAAGTTAATGCCGCCTCAAGCGAAATAAGAAAAAAGCTGCATTTAAATAATGATATAGCGGAACTTTTACCTACCAATGTAAGTCACTATATTGCGCAGCATCATCTTTACCAAACAGATGAATAAATACTGCCTGCGTGATAAAATAACAAATTAAGATTATTTATTTTTGAGAAAACACTTTGGATTCTAAACAACTACTCGCATTTGCCCTTGATAAAGTCGACGATATGAAAGCCCGTGATGTGGTACAGCTTGATGTTCGTGGTAAGTCTGACATTACTGATTACATGTTAGTGTGCTCAGGTAACTCTAAACGCCATGTACAATCTATTGCTGATCATGTTGCTAAAGAAGCACGCCATGCTGGTGAAGAACCTCTCGGTTACGAAGGCCAAAACGAAGGTGAATGGGTGCTTGTAGACCTAGGTGATGTGGTTGTGCATGTTATGCAAGACCAAACTCGCGACTTCTATGATCTAGAGAAACTTTGGGGCTAACCCTTAGCAAGGACATAGGTAACCATTTTGAAAATACAATTGATTGCTGTTGGCACCAAAATGCCAGCATGGGTTGAAACCGGATTCACAGAATATCAACGTCGCTTCCCGCGTGATATGCCTCTTGAGCTAATTGAAATCCCCGCAGGTAAACGTGGTAAAAATGCGGATATCAAACGTATTTTACAACTTGAAGGCGAAAAGACCCTAGCTGCGATCCCTAAAGGTAACCGCATTGTAACGCTAGAGGTGACGGGTAAACCAATGGATACCCATCAGCTGGCAAAAAGTATGGAAAAGTGGCAGCTTGATGGTCGCGATGTTAGCTTATTGATTGGTGGACCAGAAGGCTTAGCACCTGAGTGTATTGCAGCGTCTGAGCAAAAGTGGTCATTATCAAACCTGACACTACCGCACCCGCTAGTGCGCATCATTGTTGCAGAAAGCCTATACCGAGGCTGGAGCTTGAATAACAACCACCCTTATCATCGCGAGTAGTAAAGCCAATGCGAAAACACAGACCCACGATTCGAGACCACTCGGCTGAAGCAAACTTGTTTGCTCGCCGAGCATTTGTGGGTTTTGTGTTTGTGACACTGTTAATTGGTGTGTTGTTATCTAACCTATACAACATCCAAGTTATCGAACATCAAGATTATCAAACACGTTCGAACGATAACCGCATCAAAGTTATTCCAATTGCCCCTAACCGTGGGCTTATTTACGACAGAAATGGCGTATTACTGGCTGAAAACAAGCCAGTTTATAATTTAGAAGTAATACCCGAGGAAGTTGATAACCTTGAAGAGGCACTGAGCGAAGTTGAAAAAGTTATTAAAATAACTGAGCAACAAAAAGCTGACTTTCTAGATGACATTAAGCACAATCGCCGCTTTAAAAGCCAAGTATTAAAAGCCCGTTTAGACGAAACCGAAGTTGCAAAGTTCTCGGTTAATCAGCATAAGTTTCCTGGCTTTAGTATCGAAGCGCGTTTAGCTCGCTATTACCCTTATGGTGATACCCTTACCCATGCCCTAGGTTATGTTGCCAAACTCAACAAAAAAGAACTCACCAAACTGGAAGCAGAAGACCAAGCAACTAACTACCGTGCAACCCACGACATTGGTAAGCTGGGTATCGAAAAGTATTACGAAGAACTTCTTCATGGTGTGGTTGGTTCGCAGCGCGTTGAAGTGAATAACCGTGGCCGAGTTATCCGCACTTTAAGCCTCACGCCACCTGAGCCTGGTCACGACTTAGTACTGACTTTGGATATTGGCCTGCAACAAATTGCTCAACATGCCTTAAAAGATATGCGTGGTGCCATTGTAGTGCTTGATGCTAAAGATGGCGGCGTTTTAGCACTTTACTCCAACCCAAGTTATGACCCGAATTTATTTGTCCATGGTATCAGCAGCACAGATTACAAAAAGTTGTTAAACCCAGACCGACCGCTAATTAACCGAACCACGCAAGGCCGTTATGCACCTGCCTCTACAGTAAAACCTCATATGTCGATCCTTGCTCTTGAAGAAGGACTGGTAACCGAGCAAACACAAATTTGGGATCCGGGTTTTTTCCAAATTCCTAACGTGGAGCACAAATGGCGTGACTGGAAACGTTGGGGCCATGGCCATGTTGATGTTTATCGTGCTATTGAAGAGTCATGCGATACCTATTTTTACGATGTTGCTTACCGTTTAGGGATCACCAAAATCAGTGACTTTATGACGCAGTTTGGCTTTGGCGAACTCTCTGGAATCGATATTCATGAAGAAACATCTGCCATTATGCCATCGCGAGAATGGAAAGAAGCCCGCTTTAGAGAATCATGGTGGCGCGGCGACACCATTTCTGTAGGTATCGGGCAAGGTTATTGGACCGCAACACCAATGCAAATAGCTAATGCAACCAACATCTTAGTGAACCGTGGACTCGATCACCCTCCGCACCTTGTACAAGTCGCTAAAAAAGAAAACGAAGTAACGCAAATTAATAATGATGAAAAGCCACCTGTAGTATTAAAAAATCCTCATCATTGGCAAATTGCGCTAGACGCCATGCACAACACCGTACATAAAGTCACAGGTACTGCTCATAAAGCATTTAAAGGGGCGAATTATGACCCAGCAGGTAAAACAGGTACTGCTCAGGTTGTGAGTATTGCTCAAGGTGAGCGTTACGACGCAAAATCACTTAAAGAGCGCCAACGTGATAACGCTATCTATGTTGGTTTTGCACCCTATAACGATCCACAAATTGTGGTCTCTGTGGTGGTTGAAAACACCGGTGGTGGTAGTACAGTTGGTGCGCCTATTGCGCGTCAATTAATGGATTACTACTTCTCAGCGAACCCGATTCAAATAGCCCAAAGTGACGCGCCATGATCCCTTTAAATAAAAAACGCTCAATTTGGCAGCGCCTACACCTCGATTTACCACTTCTTATCGCCCTTATGACGATGATGGTAGCCAGCCTTGCTATTGTATACAGTGCCAGCGGCCAAGACTCTGCAATGATGATACGCCACGCAACACGTATGTTTGGCGCTATCTTAGGTATGTTTATACTCGCGCAGTTTTCACCTAACACATTAAAGAGTATGGTTATTCCGCTCTACTGCGTGGGGCTTTTAATGCTGGTTGGGGTGTTGTTATTTGGGGTTAGTTCAAAAGGTGCACAGCGCTGGCTTGACTTAGGTGTTACCCGCTTCCAGCCGTCAGAGTTAATGAAAATAGCCGTGCCAATGATGGTTGCATGGTATATCGGGCGTAACCATTTACCGCCAAGAATCATTCATTTAATTATTGGCTTTGCGATTGTAATGGTGCCAACCATTTTAATTAAAGAACAACCCGACTTAGGCACCTCTATTTTGATTGCCAGTTCAGGGATATTTGTATTGTTTTTATCTGGGCTAAGTTGGCGTCTTATTGGCTTTTTATCTGCTACTGTTGGTTTGGCAGCATGGCCGTTTTGGCATTACGTGATGCTTGATTATCAAAAACAACGGGTACTGACCTTTTTAGATCCTGAAAGCGATCCGCTTGGCTCGGGTTACCACATAATTCAATCGAAAATTGCGATAGGTTCTGGCGGCATTGAAGGTAAAGGCTGGCTGCAAGGTACCCAATCACAATTAGAGTTTTTACCTGAGCGTCATACCGATTTTATTTTTTCTGTACTAAGCGAAGAGTTTGGCCTGTTCGGGGTTTGTTTATTACTTTGTATGTACTTGTTTATTATTGGTCGTGGCTTATATATTGCGGTAAACGCACAAGATGCGTTTGGTAAGTTGCTTGCCGGCGCATTAACACTGACCTTCTTTGTTTATGTATTTGTAAATATTGGCATGGTTTCGGGCTTACTGCCTGTAGTAGGTGTTCCGTTACCTCTAATAAGTTATGGTGGCACCTCAATGGTGACCTTGATGGCCGGATTTGGCATTATCATGTCTATCGCCACCGATAAAAGGATGCTTTTAAAATAATGACACAGCGAGTCAATTACTTACTTATAGCGTTATTTTCTGTGCTGCTAGCAGCATGTAGCTCTTCATCTCAGCAAGGCCGTTATGCTATGGAGCATGATGCAGCCCCGCTTCGCAAACCAACCGAACTTGAAATGCAAGATGCCATAGTCACGGCGGTTGTTAAAAGTGCAAGCGCTAGTCGCCCTTACGAAGTCCGTGGTAAACGCTACACGCCGATGCTCGATGAAACTGGCTATTCTGAAGAAGGCATTGCTTCGTGGTATGGTCGAAAGTTTCACAATTACCACACCTCAAACGGCGAAGTGTACGATATGTTTGCGATGACAGCAGCCCATAAAACGCTGCCGCTACCGAGCTTTGCCAGAGTAACAAATTTAGATAACGGAAAATCAGTAATTGTTCGTGTAAACGACCGTGGCCCATTTCATGATGACCGGATTATCGATTTATCTTATTCTGCGGCCTATAAATTAGGTTATTACCGACAAGGTACAGCCCGTGTTAAGGTTGAGGCTGTTACCCTTGCCAATTCTGCCCCTCGTTTAAGCTACATTCAGGTTGCAGCGGGAAGTACTCTTGCTAATGTTGAAGCGCTCGCGTTTCAACTTCGTCAGCAATATCATGTGCCAACAAACATTGTTGAAAAAGATGGAATCTATCGGTTACGTCTTGGTCCAATAAAAGATGCCGCAGAAGCACAAGCAGTTTTAGAAAAGCTAAAACAAAACCAATTTCAGAACGCGTTCTTGCTTTACAGTGAGTAAGACCTTTAGAATAGGTCAACGCAACATGTTTAACTTTAACCATTAATGAGTACGATGAAATCTATAAAATATAAAATCTTAAGTGGCGTTTGTGGCCTTGTTTGCACTGCTAGCGTATTTTCTGCAACAGCCCAAATTATCCCTGCCCCACCTCAAGTTAATGCGAAAGGTTATTTCTTGGTTGATTTCACCACAGGTAAAGTGATTGCCGAAGGCGAAGCAGATACAAAATTAGCACCGGCTAGTTTAACCAAAATGATGACCAGTTATGTAATTGGTACTGAAATCAAAGCAGGTAATATTGCACCAACTGATATGGTTACAGTCAGTGAAAAAGCCTGGGCAAAGAATTTTCCTGAATCATCAAAAATGTTTATCGAAGTAGGTAAGCAGATCAGCGTTGATGACCTTAACCACGGTATTATTATTCAATCAGGTAACGATGCCTGTGTAGCCATGGCTGAACACATTGCTGGTAGCGAAAGCGCATTTGCTGATTTAATGAATGCCCACGCTGAAAAACTTGGCATGACTAACAGCCACTTCGTAAATAGCCATGGTTTAGATACTAACGAACACTTCACGACACCACGTGATATGGCAACTTTAGGTGCTGCACTTATTCGCGATGTACCAGATGAGTACGAAGTATACGCGAAAAAATCATTCACTTTTAACGGCATCAAGCAATACAACCGTAACTCATTGTTATGGGATGAAAGCATGAACGTTGACGGTATTAAAACTGGCCATACGTCAGAAGCGGGTTATAGCTTAGTAACTTCTGCAACTAAAGATGACATGCGTTTAATCGCGGTAGTAATGGGCACTGAAAGCGAACGTGCTCGTAAAGTTGAAAGCAAAAAACTATTGAACTACGGTTTCCGCTTTTTCGAAACAATCACGCCATATAAAGCAGGCGACAGCTTTGCTGAGCAACGTATTTGGATGGGTAACAAAGAAAACGTATCGTTAGGTATCTTAGAAGACACACCTATTACGATTCCACGTGGTCAGCGTAAAAACTTAAAAGCGAACTTCGAACTTGATAAAACATTAGAAGCACCGCTTGCTAAAGGTACTAAAGTAGGCACGCTATTCTTACAGCTTGAAGGTGAAGAAATTGCACAATATCCACTAGTTACACTAGAAGAAGTGGAAGAAGGCAGCTTCTTTAGCAAGATCTACGATTACCTACGTTTACAAATTCAGTAATCTGGACATAAAGTTTATAAACGCCTTGCACCGCAAGGCGTTTTTTTTTGTCTGAAAAATGATAGAATGCGCCCCATATCAGTCGCGCTGGGTCGAGTGCGTCGTAATCTAAGTTTGCTTAACGCCAAGAAATGGCAGAGAACACCTCTATTAAGCACACTCACTGTTTGAGGAGTCACCGTCGTGGTTCAACCTGTAAAAAATACTAAGTTTGACGAGTATTTAGATTTCCCATGCCCATTCACATTTAAAATCATGGGCTTAGCTAACGTAAATCTAACAGATCAGATCCTAGAAAAGCTGCAACCAATTGCACCTGGCGATTATGCGCCAAAGGTAAAACCAAGCAGCAAAGGTAATTACGAATCTGTAACGCTTGTAGCAACGGTTACAAGTAAAGAGCACATTGAAGAAATTTATAACGTGATCAGCAACATCGATGACGTACGTCACATGCTATAGGCCGATTACGGAGTAACTCGTGAGCGAAAGAGAATTAATCGTTCGTCAATTAGGTCGTCAGCGTTACATGCCAATTTGGCAAAAAATGCAATCTTTTACCGACACCCGTGATGAGCACACAGCAGATGAAATTTGGCTTGTAGAGCACGAGCCAGTATTTACGCAAGGCCAAGCAGGCAAAGCTGAGCACTTATTAAATACCGGTGATATCGAAGTGATCCAAGTGGATCGTGGTGGTCAAGTTACCTATCACGGACCAGGCCAACAAATGATGTATGTGCTATTCAACTTACGTCGTTTAAACATTGGTGTAAGGGAGCTGGTAACCTGGCTTGAAGAGTGCATTATTGATACGTTAAAAGACTACGACATTGATGCCTACGCGAAAGCGGACGCACCCGGTGTTTACGTTAACGACAGCAAAGTTGCCTCATTAGGCCTTCGCGTTCGCCGCGGTTGCTCTTTCCACGGTTTAGCACTAAATGTAAGTATGGATCTAAGTCCATTCTTACGTATTAATCCATGCGGCTATGCTGGTATGAACATGGTGCAAACAACCGATCTTAACGGTCCGCAAAACCTCGAGCAAGCAGGTGCAGGGCTTGTAAAACACATGATTAAAAAGCTTAATGCTACTGTGGTTAAGCACACTGAAGGGTTTGAAAACGAATGAATAAACCAGTCAAAATGGAACCAGGCGTAAAACTGCGTGATGCAGAAAAAATGGCACTGATCCCAGTTAAAGTTTTACCGACTGAAAAAAACGAAATGTTGCGTAAGCCAGAGTGGCTAAAAATTCGCTTACCAAAATCAACTGAACGTATTGATGGTATTAAACAAGCGATGCGTAAACATGGTTTACACTCAGTGTGTGAAGAGGCTTCGTGCCCTAACCTATCTGAATGCTTCAACCATGGTACTGCGACTTTCATGATCTTAGGTGCTATTTGTACTCGTCGTTGTCCGTTCTGTGATGTTGCCCATGGCCGTCCATTAAAGCCAGATGCAGCTGAGCCAGAAAAGCTAGCGCTGACTATTAAAGACATGAAGCTAAGCTATGTTGTAATCACGTCAGTAGACCGTGATGATTTACGTGATGGTGGTGCACAGCACTTTGCTGACTGTATTCGTGAAATTCGTAAGCACAACCCAGAAATCACGATTGAAATTCTAGTACCTGATTTCCGTGGTCGTATGGACAGAGCCCTTGATATCTTAATCGAGACGCCGCCAGATGTATTTAACCACAACCTAGAAACAGCACCGCGTTTATACAAATTAGCGCGTCCAGGTGCTGACTATAAATGGTCACTTGAGTTGTTACGCCGCTTTAAAGAAGCACATCCAGAAGTGAAAACTAAATCTGGTTTGATGGTAGGTTTAGGTGAAGAAATTAGCGAAATCGAAGAAGTGTTACGTGACTTACGCGAGCATAACGTTGATATGCTAACAGTAGGTCAATACCTACAACCTTCTAAGCACCACTTACCGGTTAAACGCTATGTGCCGCCAGCAGAGTTTGATGCTTTAAAAGATTATGCAGACGAAATTGGCTTTACACATGCGGCCTGTGGTCCATTTGTTCGCTCAAGCTACCATGCTGACCAACAAGCAGCTGGTAAAGAAGTGAAGTAATACTTTTACAATTATTTAAAAGCCCGCATTAAGCGGGCTTTTTTATGTTCTAAAATATCAGCGCCCATAACGCGCTAAGAACATTTTTACAGTTTCGCTTATCACTTTGTTGTCTGAGTCACCTTCTTGGCGCTCAAAGCCATACAGCAACGGATAAAAGATCAGCGACTTTAACTGATACACAAACTGTTTTGCTGCAAACTCAACATCATCAATCGTTAAAACTTGTGCTTGCACACCTGCTTCTAAAAACGCCACCAGATCTTGCATACAGCCCATGTTATTACTGGCTAATGATTTTGCTAAATCAGGCTGCTGTAACATCTGCATAAAAGCGACTTTCGCTACTTTTAAAAACTCTTCAGAGGTCAAAAGCGCCACTTCTTGTTCAGCAATGCGTGTTAACTGCTGTGCAATTGGCACAGCAGCATCAAATACAACCGCTTGCTCTTGGCGGACTTTTTCAAACATAAACACTAGAATGGCTTGAAACAACACATCTTTATTTTCAAAGTGATTATATACGGTACGCTTTGAGGCACCCGCTAAGCTTGCAACCTGATCCATACTGGTATGCTCAACACCTTGCTGAAAAAACAATGTCTCAGCTGCATTCAATATATCTAATCGTTTTCTCTGTGATAATTTCATGGACCCCTCCGATAAGGGTTACTAGTGTAACGCAAAAATAAAAAATGCACTAGATAGTTTACTTTTATAGCAAACCATGAAAAACTACACCGTGTAGTTTACTTATGGTGACGATATGAAATTTCTAAAATGGCTCGCAATCGCCACTCTATGCATCGTGATAGGAGTGTTTATTATGAATAATCAATTAGCCGCTGAAGGTGTGACTGATAACAGCCACTCTGCGCAATTATCTGATGGCAAGTTCCACAATAGTGCTGAGGTAGAAAGACCCAGCTTTAAGAAAACGCTAGGTATCTTCAAACGCTTTATTACAGAAAAGAAAATTGATGCAGAGCCAAAAGGTGAACTGCCTATGCATTCTGTTTCTCATGCACAGCTTGAACGTTTATCTAATGACACAGTGCATTTTGTGAAGTTAGGTCACTCCTCTATTTTAGCGAAAGTGTATGGCGAATACTGGCTATTTGATCCGGTATTTTCAGAGCGCGCTTCGCCTTTTTCATTCATGGGGCCAAAGCGCTTTCAGCCAACACCTATCAGCATTGCAGAGCTACCAAACATTGCTAAAGTGTTTATTTCACACAACCATTATGATCACTTAGATAAAGCAGCAATTAAACAGCTTGTTGATAAAACAGATTCTTTTTATGTGCCATTAGGAGTCGAAAACGACCTGAAAAAATGGGGCGTTGATGAACAAAAAGTCCATAGTTTTGATTGGTGGCAAGAGCAAAATATGGCAAATAGCCAAATTGTATTTACACCAACCCAGCACTTTTCTGGCCGAGGTTTAACAGACGGCAATAAAACTCTTTGGGGCTCTTGGGCTATTAAAGTAAATGACAAGCGCTTTTATTTTAGCGGTGACTCTGGCTATTTTGCTGGCTTTAAAGAGATTGGTAATCGCTATGGGCCGTTTGATATCACTTTTATTGAAACTGGTGCTTACGACAAAGATTGGGCTGACATTCACATGACACCAGAGCAATCAGTACAAGCTCACCTCGACTTACAAGGTGATGTGATGGTGCCAGTGCATAATGGAACATTCGATTTAGCCTTTCATGCTTGGTATGACCCACTTAAACGTGTCGCTAAAAAAGCAGGACAGGAGCAAGTATCACTGAGTACTCCGTTAGTTGGTGAGGTATTTAAAATTCAAGATACCGCCATTGAAAAAGCGTGGTGGTAATTCCTTACGCGAATCAACTCCATACATTACAGCATCCTTCAAAAGAGCTGACTGAACTGAGCAGTCAGCTCATAAAGGACAGTTTAATAATTGTATTATTGTTGCGATCAATAATTTGTCGCTTGGTTAGCTAAATACCACTTGCTAACCATCGCAAATAACTTATCCTTTCATTCATTTTCATTTCGATACAAGAACTTAATATTGAATGGTATCCACTTCCCTCTATTGAATCATATGCTTCAAGTTGACACTCAATTGTATGTGATTCTTCCCATAAAGTTTGTGATTTTTTAAATTTACCAGATAGCTCTGGTGATAATTCTGCGAAACGGGTATGTATCGTTTCGACCATTGACTCCATTGTCTTTTTAGCCGTTAATAAATTCCTATCCCCACATTTATCCATATCTTGTTGAGTTTTTTCACTCAAACAATTTAGACTAAAATATGGTTTGTGGAGCTCCTCATAATTAACTTCTTGAGACCCGTTAACGTTGGAAGTGAAGCATGACAAAAAAGCAAATATGTATTTCATAGTCCCTCATTTGAAAACATTACTCAGGCTCAATTCTAGCAAATAATATTCTGTTTACTAGAGGCTTATGTGGCTATTACTTTATAATAAATATGGAAAATAGTTGTAGAATGAAACTTATCAAGAGAGTGTTCTGCATTATTATCCTTTCATCCTGAATAATTAGTTATTTGTAGACTCTTTCTGGACAGCCCCCCTTCGCGTCCCATATAGTGAAACCCTGTGCAATCAACCAGAAAAACTATGACAACTCACCTTAAGTATGCAAGTTTAGCACTTGCAATCGGTTTATTTGGCTGCTCTGAGCAACCAACGACAAACACTGATGAACCAAGCGCTGAAAGCAATGAAGCCGTAAACATTGCCAATGTACGCTCACATATTAAAACCCTCGCCTCTGATGAATTCTTAGGTCGTGGCCCTTTAACTGAAGGCGAAACACTGACCATTAACTATTTAGCCGATGAATATAAAAAACTCGGCTTAAGCGGTAGTTTTAATGGCGAGTATTTACAGCCAGTTACCATGGCAAAACTCACTCCAGATCAAAACATGACCTTACAAGTGGGTGATTTAAGCTTTAATGCTGGCAGTGATTTTACCGCCCGTACGCAGCAAATTAACCCTGAGATCAACATCGACGGCTCTGATGTTGTGTTTGTTGGCTACGGTATTAATGCACCTGAATATAATTGGGATGACTTTGCTGATATTGATGTAAAAGACAAAACAATTATCGTGCTTGTTAATGATCCTGGGTTTGCCACCCAAGACGACGCGCTTTTCACCGGTAATGCTATGACCTATTACGGTCGTTGGACTTACAAGTATGAAGAAGGTGCTCGCCAAGGTGCAAAAGCAGTATTTATCGTTCACGAAACTGCTCCTGCCGCATACCCTTGGGGCGTTGTAGAAAGCTCGAACACGGGTAGCAAATATACCTTAATCGACCAAGATAAAAATGCTTCTGACATCCCTGTAATGGGTTGGATTGACGAACAAGCGGCAAATGAAATTTTTGCTCAAGCAGGCCTTGATTATCAAACTGAAAAAGCCAACGCACTAAAAGCTGACTTTAAACCTGTCGACTTAAAAGCGAAAGCAGCGCTGACACTGAAAAGTGATATCTCTCAAGCGCAATCGCATAATGTTGTTGCAACGCTTAAAGGTAGCGAAACCCCTGATGAGTACATTGTAATTGGTGCGCACTGGGACCACTTTGGCACCAAGCAAACTGATGACGGTGTGAAAATCTACAATGGTGCTGTTGATAACGCATCAGGTAGCGCAGCAACGGTTGAAATAGCCCGTATTCTTACTGAAATGCATAAGAAAAAACCATTTAAACGCTCTATTATCTTTGCCAACTTTACGGCTGAAGAAACAGGGCTTATTGGCTCAGAGCAATTCGCAACTGGCGAGATTGTACCAACCAAGCAAATGGTCGCGCTGCTTAATATTGATGGTATGAACGTGCTAGACGGCGTTGACTACATATTACAATACGGTAAAGGCATGTCTGAAATGGAAGACTACCTTGCAGATGCAGCGAAAGCACAAGGTCGTCATGTAAAAATGGACCCGCGTCCTCAAAATGGTTTGTTCTTCCGCTCTGATCACTTCTCTCTAGCTAAACAAGGCGTGCCTAGCTTACTATTTATGAGTTTAGGTGATACAGATCCTGATTATATCGCGCAC
This sequence comes from Pseudoalteromonas sp. bablab_jr010, assembly GCF_016464105.1. Classification (NCBI taxonomy): domain Bacteria; kingdom Pseudomonadati; phylum Pseudomonadota; class Gammaproteobacteria; order Alteromonadales; family Pseudoalteromonadaceae; genus Pseudoalteromonas; species Pseudoalteromonas sp. bablab_jr010. The sequence goes on from NZ_JACDWV010000052.1 coordinate 29,179, forward strand.
AAATATCATAAAGAAGCTGACGACTATTCAGCAGATTGGTCTATGGGCGGTGTTGAGCAAGATATTGAACTGATTGTTGATATTGCTGCCAAACTTGCTGATAACGGCGATTGGCCTAAGTGGAAAGCCGAGTCTGATTTCAAAGCGCGTCGCTTACAAGACAAACAATAACCTTCGCTTAGATATAAAAAACCGAGCTAGTTGAAGTTAGCTCGGTTTATTATTGGTTAGTTTTACTTATTACTCGCTAATTTTAGCTTTAAGTGATTGTGCTTCTTCTTGCACTTCCTCTGGGCCATTGGCAATAACATCTTCAATGGCTTGGAGCGCTGCATCAAAGTCGTCTATTTCGATATATGCCCGAGCTAAGTCCAGTTTTGCTGAGTAACCACCACTTTCGGCATCAACATCAGTTGGGTTATCACCTGCTAGTAAGTCGTTAAAATCACTCAGCCCTACATCCATATCAACCTCATCATAAGGTTCATGGTCGAGTGCTTCATCGTCACTTTGTTCAAGTAATGAATCGATATCTACAAACTCATCCGTTGAAGTAGTTTGCTCCTCGGTATCTAATGCCTGTACTTCAGGTGCAACTGGCTGTTCGCTTTCACCCTGTAAGTCTTCATTTAATAGTGCATTAAAATCAACATCGAACTCACTGGCATCACTGATATCTGCTTCGTCTGGCTCTGCTAGTTCATTTAACAGCGCATCAAAGTCTGTTTGAGTAAGGTCGGCCATAAAATCATCATCGATTTCATCGTCTGACAGCTCACTTAAATCAGCCTCGTCAGATAAATTAGACTCGATATCAGCTAATGTTTGCTCAGCTTCTCGGGCATCATCAAGTTCAATATCGTCCAATTCGAATTCAGGGAACTCTTCTAATTCGTCTTGGCTATCAGCCACCTCATCGTCAATTGGCGCTTCGCTCGTTAACTCTGTTGTGCCTTCACTCTGTGATTGATCCGATAAGTCGTCCTCAGGATCAAGAACATCATCTTCTGTAAATTCATTATCAAGCAAGATCTCATCATCAAAATCATCGTCTAGCTGATCAAGCTCATTACCCGTTGCTAATGAATTAGCAAGGTCTTGCTCTGCCTGACTTAACTGTAATGGTGCATCTTCATCTAACTCATTAGAAGTGTCTTCATCAGATTCATCCAATTCAAAACCGGCTTCATCTAGCTCAAGCTCTGGATACTCTTCTAGCTCTTGGCTAGGAGTCACGGTATCTTGCTGTAACGGCTCTTCGTCGGCGGTTAAATCAAATTCATCAGTTAGGTCTTCATCTGCTAGCGGATCATCGCCTAAATCAATTTCAACTTCTTCTATGCCTTGCTCTGGTTCATCTATTGACCAGTCTGGAGCTTCAACATAATCATCTTCTTCGCCAATTTCATTTAATAACTCATCAACACTTTTCAGTGACGGATCATCAAATTCGTCAAGGCTATCATCTTCATCTAATAGCTCATCGCTATCTTCATTAAACTCTTGATTAAGCGCCTCATCGATATCAACTTCGTCACTATCATCCGCATCATCAACCAACTCTGATGCAATTGATTCAACATTCATGTCATCAACCGCTTGATCAGCATCGGCTAAATCTTCTAGCGACTCTTGTAGATTCTCATCATGCTCTGCACTGTCACTCTGTTCATGACTTAAATCCGATATCTGCGCTTCAGTGTCTTGCTTCAGCTCATTTGTTTGCTGAATAAGCTCTTCAAGCTCATCATCAACGTCAGAGTCCTGCTCATCACTAGCATCTTCATCAAGTAATGAGTCGATGTCATCGACATCTAAATCATGATCAAGCTCATCTTCGTCAATTAAGTCGTCTACACTAGGTTCTTCAATTGACTCTTCAACCAACTCTTCAGATTCAGGCTCTTCTTGAGCTTCATCTAATAGTGAGTCGATGTCATCGACATCTAGGGCATCATCAAGCTCATCTTCATCGATTAAATCGTCTGCACTTGGTTCTTCTACAAGCTCTTCAGGCTGCTCTTCAACAAGCTCTGCTTCAGGCTCTGTCTGAGCTTCATCTAATAATGAATCAATGTCATCGACATCTAAATCATCATCGAGCTCGTCTTCGTCGATTAAGTCATCTGCACTAGGTTCTTCTGCTAATTCTTCAGTTAACTCTTCAGGTTCCTGTATTTCTTCAGGCTGTTGCTCATCTTGAGCTTCATCTAGTAGTGAATCAATGTCATCAACATCTAAGTCATCATTAAGCTCATCTTCGTCGATTAAATCGTCTGCGCTAGGCTCTTCAACAAGCTCTTCAGGCTCTGGCTCTGCTTGTGCTTCATCTAATAATGAATCAATGTCATCAACATCTAAGTCATCACCGAGCTCGTCTTCGTCGATTAAATCGTCTGCGCTAGGTTCTTCTACAAGCTCTTCAGGCTGCTCCTCAACAAGCTCCGCTTGAGGCTCTTGCTCTGCTTGTGCTTCATCTAGTAATGAATCAATGTCATCAACATCGAGAGCATCATCAAGCTCATCTTCATCGATTAAATCGTCTGCGCTAGGTTCTTCTGCTGGCGCTTCTTCTTGAACTTCATCTAATAGTGAGTCAATGTCATCAACATCTAGCGCATCATCAAGATCATCGTTTTCTAATGCATCGTTAGCTTCAGCGGCTGGCTCTTCTGTTTGTGCTTCATCGATTAAGCTGTCGATATCGAAATCATCTTCATCGATGAGTTCATCCGCGCTTGGTTCTTCGGCTGGCGCTTCTTCTTGAGCTTCATCTAATAGCGAGTCAATGTCATCAACATCCAGCGCATCATCAAGCTCGTCGTTTTCTAATGCATCGTTAGCTTCGGCTGCTGGCTCGTCTGTTTGCGCTTCATCAATTAAGCTGTCGATATCGAAATCATCTTCATCGATTAGTTCTGCTTCTACGTTAGTTGTTGAGGCATCATTATTTTCATCGAGTAAGTCATCAATATCGTCTAGGTTTACGTCTTGATTAGAATCCGTGTTGTTTTGCTCATCAATTAAGCTATCAATGTCAAAATCATCTTCAGCGTCATCTTCTGCGAGCTCTTCACTAAGCGCTGCCATTTCATCATTAGCGTTATCTAACGAGTCACCTTCATCAGTATCAAATAGGTCATCAATGTCATCAGCACTTAAAATATCACCCGATGAATCTGCTGGAGACTGTTCACTATCTAGGTCTATTTCATCACCTAAACTGTCGTCATCGGTTTGATCGAAATCTTGCTGTAAAAATGCATCTAAATCATTATCGTCAGCGCTATTAGATGAATCATCGCTAAACTCAATATCATCACTTAAAAGCCCTTCTAGCTCATCTTGATTTAAAACACTGTCATCTTCATCGAAACTATCATCAATGCTGTCGTCAAAAATGATGTCATCATCTGGCAGCATGTCTTGGTCTAAGTCGTCATCTAAACGCACACTCAAGTCATCATTGTCTTCGACTGGATCAGGAACTAGTGGATCAGTTTCTATGATTGGTTCTAAATCATCATCAGGATTATAACTTGGGCTTTGAGGTAAAAATTCATCGTCATCGCTGGCATCTGTATCATCATTGGCGCTGTTGCGTTTTTTCAAAAACATCACAACGGCAGCAATGATCAGTAATGCCGGAATAAACATTAATGCACCGAGAACAAATGGGTTGCTCAGTAAACTCGAAAAACTAAACCCACTGTCCTCTTCAATCTTTTTTGCTCTTTGCTGCTCTATGATTTCATTTTGTTTAGTGATCAGTTCTTTCAGCTGCTTTTGAATTTCACTGTCTTGACCAAGCTGATCGCGAACGGTTTCAAGCTCTTTAGAAATACCACTCAGTTGTTTTTTGAGTTTGTTGTTCTCAGCTAAGATTTCTTCAACATTTTCAACCGATGATTTAAACTGCTTTTGAAGCTCAACTAGCTGCGTACCCTGCTCTGTTTTAATGGTGTTGATTTCTTGCTTAAGCTCTTGCTTTGCTTCGTCTACATCAACTTTACGGGCTTGGGTTACTTTCTTTTGCGATTCATTAATTTCAGCAGTAGTCAGGGTGCCGTTTTTCTTTTTCTCCCATAGCTCATCATCTTGTTCAGAACGTGCTTTTGCTAACGTTGGATTGACCGCGCGCATTTCAGCAATTGTTGGGATTTTTAGGTATGCGCCATCGCGCATATGGTTAAGGTTTTGGTCTAAAAATGACGATGGGTTTTTGTCATACAGAGCTTGCATGACCTGATAAATACTTACAGAGTTGTCAGGGCGAATTTTAGCGGCAATGCGCCACAGTGTATCGGTCGGTTTAATTGGACCAATAGAGCGCCCCTGCGCACCATAATCGACACCTTTAGGGCCTTTAAGTGTGGTGCCTTCATCAGAGTATGTCGGTGTTACCACCAATGCAGACGCTAATATGAAGAGTGTTGCTAAACCGCGCATGCTGATCCTTTATGTTTTAAATGTTAACGCAGCAACCTTGGTTGCTTAAACATCAAGTAATTCTTGCAGAATTGATTCTTAATTATGTTTTCTTGCAAGCTCTATTCCAGCTGCAAACTATAGCTTAGTTGCCTTGCAATATCTATTGCAACACCTTGATAGTAAATAGCTTAAATATTAGCGGCTGAGAGACTTTTTTATTGTTATCGTTAAGTTTATACGCTTTTACAACGTATGCGGCAATAATTTGGCAGTGAATTCACAAAAAAAGCGGCAAATTGCCGCTTTCTTCAAATTTAGCTCAGCCTAAATCATCAGATTTATAAATAATTTGCGATAAGCTCTTCAGCAATCTGCACACTATTTGTTGCTGCACCTTTGCGCGTATTATCACTTACAACCCACATATTTAAACCATGTGGATGCGAAATATCAGCACGTAAACGCCCTACGTATACTGTATCGTTACCACTTGCATCAGACACAGCTGTTGGGTAATCAGCTAAGTCTTCAATAAACTCTACACCTGGTGCATCGTTTAATAGCTGCTTCACATGTTCGATATCTACTGGCATACGCGTTTCAATATTGATCGCTTCACTGTGACCAAAGAACACGGGAACACGAACACAGGTCGGGTTAACCACAACACTGTTATCACCTAAGATCTTTTGTGTTTCGTTAACCATTTTCATTTCTTCGCGGGTATAACCGTTATCTTCAAAACTGTCTATTTGTGGGATCACGTTAAAAGCAATTTGTTTAGGGAAAACGGCATTATCCATCGGACGCGCATTCATTAAGTTTGCTGTTTGCTTGGCTAGTTCATCAACGGCTTCTTTACCCGCCCCCGATACAGCTTGATAAGTTGATACGTTAATGCGGTCAATGCCATAAGCATCATAAATTGGTTTTAACGCCACCAGCATTTGAATCGTTGAGCAGTTAGGGTTTGCAATGATGTTGCGATTTCTGAAATCCGCTAAGCTTGATGCATTCACTTCAGGAATAATGAGTGGCACATCGTAGTCATTACGAAAGTGTGAGGTATTATCAATTACCACACAGCCTGCGTCCGCCGCAATCGGTGCATATTTTTCAGAGACACTGCCGCCTGCTGAAAATAAACCAATGTGAGCTTGGCTAAAATCAAACTCTTCAACATCGATTACTTCAATACTCTCACCGCGAAATTGAATTTCTTCACCAGCACTACGGCTGCTTGCGAGTAAAAATAATTGGTCTACCGGAAACTTACGATCTTCTAAAGTTTCGATAATCTGACGACCCACTAAACCTGTGGCACCTAATACGGCTACATTAAATTTTTGCGACATGTGTTTTCCTCTTTTGAATAAAGCAAATGGCTTTATTCGTTAATTCTAAATCCCAGTGCAGCTAATGCGCCTTCACATGCACTGTTGGCAGCCACCGACAAAGTACTAAACTCGCGTCGTGGCGGGTAATTCTTACGTAAACTATCAAAGCCTTCGCTTGCTAATTTACTTCGTAAAATGCCATCGTCGCGACGCACATCATAAATTAAGTGCACCAAGCGACCTATATCGTCTAGGTTAAAGGTTTCACCAAGCGTGACAGAATGGCTAATTGGCTCTGGTAAAAAATCGTCCAGAGACTTAAGCGCTGCGATGCCTTCAAGCTCACATACTTGCTGATATAGCATTTGTGTACCGCGGGCTTTGCCTTCAAGTGTATGCCCTGCAATATGCACGCTGGCATAACGTACATAATCAAGCAGAGGTGTCAGTATATTGGGTTCGTTTTCCCAAACATCAAGCACACAATCTAATTTTGCGCCTTGCTCAAACAATGCTAGCAATGCTTGGTTATCAATCACATCACCACGACTTGCATTGATAATCGTCATGCCCGGCTTAAGTGCTTTTAAGCGTGTTTCGTCTAGCATGTGCAAGGTTTTATGTGGCCCTTGTTTAACCAATGGCACGTGAAAAGTCACAATATCAGCTTGGGCTAGTAATGTGTCTAACTCAATATGCTCTGCAAGCTCACCGGCTTCATGTTTTGGTGGATCACATAACAATACATTCATGCCTAGCAAGCTTAACTTATCACGTAAACAGCTACCTATACTGCCAACACCTACTATGCCGATGGTTTTGCCTTGTAACGAGCTGACATTTTCTTGGCTCAAGGCATACAAGCAGCTAATAACATATTCAGCAACCGCCACAGCATTACAACCTGGTGCGCTGCTAAATGCGATATTTCGCTCAGCAAGTAACTCGGTATCAATGTGATCAACACCTATGGTTGCTGTGCCCACAAATTTTAATTTATCTGCTTGAGTGAGTAAGGCTTTATCTACATTAGTAACTGAACGGGTTAACAAAATATCGACCCCGACTAGCTGCTCGGGTTGAAGATTACGGCCATCAAATCGCTCAACATTACCAAAATCGGCAAAGTACTGCTCAACCAATGGCATATTTTGATCTGCAAGAATTTTCATTTGTGTGTCCGAGAGGCAGAAAGTGGCGCTATTGTAGCGAATTTATCAGTATTCGGATAGGTAACAACTAAGACGATTTTGGGGTTATTTATAACAAATGAAAAAGCCGAGCTATTGCTCGGCTTTAAGCAAATACTGGAGAGGTTTAACCTTTATATTTGCTCATTACTAATGTGGCGTTAGTGCCACCGAAACCGAAGCTGTTAGACATAACTGTATTTAGTTCAACGTCTTTACGCTCAGTTACAATGTTTAGACCTGCAGCTTGCTCATCTAGTTCATCAATGTTGATAGATGGAGCAACAAAGTTATGCTCAAGCATTAATAGCGAGAAGATTGCTTCGTGAACGCCTGCTGCACCTAAAGCGTGACCTGTCATCGCTTTGGTTGCACTGATCATTGGCGAGTTACCACCAAATACTTCTTGAATAGCACCAAGCTCTTTCACATCACCAACAGGCGTTGAAGTACCGTGAGTATTTAAGTAATCAATACCGCCTTCAAGACCTTGCATTGCTTGCTTCATACAACGTACAGCGCCTTCACCTGATGGAGCTACCATGTCGTAGCCGTCAGACGTTGCACCGTAACCTGTGATTTCTGCATAAATGTGCGCGCCACGAGCAAGTGCATGCTCAAGTTCTTCAACAACAACGATACCGCCACCGCCAGAGATAACGAAACCGTCACGGTTTGCATCGTATGTACGTGATGCTTTCTCTGGTGTTTCATTGTATTTAGTAGACAATGCACCCATTGCATCGAATTCCATTGCTAGCGTCCAGTGAAGCTCTTCACCACCACCTGCGAAGATGACGTCTTGCTTACCTAATTGAATTTGCTCAACCGCATGACCGATACAGTGTGCAGATGTCGCACATGCAGAGCTTAGTGAGTAGTTAACACCTTTAATTTTGAATGGTGTTGCAAGACACGCCGAAGTCGTGCTTGCCATAGTGCGTGGTACCATGTAAGGACCAACACGTTTTACGCCTTTTTCACGTAAAATGTCAGCTGCTTCAACTTGCCACTTAGATGAACCACCACCTGAACCCACTAATAAACCAGTGCGCTCGTTTGAAACTTGATCTTCACTAAGGCCAGCATCTGCAATCGCTTGTGACATTGAGATATAAGCGTATGCCGCTGCATCGCCCATAAAGCGCATTGCTTTACGATCAACAAACTCTTTAACATCAATATCGATTTTGCCAGATACGTTACTACGTAGGTTGTAGTCAGCAAACTCTTGGTTGAACGCGATACCACTACGGCCTTGTTTTAATGATTCTAATACTTCTTCTTTGTTGTTACCGATGCTTGAAACAACACCGATGCCCGTAATAACGGCTCTTCTCATGGGTAATTACCTTAGCTCTATACTAAATTGTGTTCTATTTTACGCTGAAATTACTTTCGAAGTGGTCAGCTTTCTAGCGTACACATGTACTCTGAATATCTAGCTTATAAATAACGCCAGACTATTTCAAAGAAAACACGTAAAATAATGAAAAAAGTTTGTAGTTAATTAGTTAAACCATGATCAAAAACGCACATATTCATTTTAATCACCTTGGTACCCCTGTCGCAGATCAGTTTGACGATGTTTATTTCTCTAATGACGATGGCTTAGCCGAATCACATTATGTGTTTTATCAACAAAACCATATCCCGCAACGATTACAAAATCATGACCGTAACCACTTTGCAATTGCTGAAACAGGCTTTGGTACGGGGCTTAACTTTTTAAATACATGGCAGCACTTTGCTGCTCACCTTGATAGGCAGCATGCAGAGCAAGAAGTTCAAAATCAACCCGACCATAGTGGTAAAAAAAGTGTTACCCGCTTGCACTTTATCTCTTTTGAAAAGTTTCCAATTAAGCGTGATGACCTTGCTCAAGCACTCAAAGCTTGGCCTAGTTTAAGCAAGTATAGTGAGCAACTAATTGCTCAATACCCAATTAATTTAGCCGGCTGTCATCGCCTAGAATTTGCAGGCGGAAAACTAATACTCGACCTTTACTTTGGTGACGTGCAAGACAGCATTGACGCCATGAGCTACCCAAGCGAAGGAATTGTTGATGCTTGGTATTTAGATGGCTTTGCACCAAGTAAAAACCCAGATATGTGGCAACAGAGTTTGTTCAACAAGATGCGTGCTATCTCAAGATCAAATGCCACACTCGCCACTTTCACTGCCGCAGGCTTTGTCAGAAGAGGACTCATCGAAGCTGGCTTTAACATGAGTAAAGCAAAAGGCTATGGTAAAAAACGCGAAATGCTAATTGGCGAGCTCACTGAGCCTAATGAGCAACAGTCAGGGCCAGCGTATTTTGCACATCAGCAAAGTGAACTGAGTAATGTGGCTGTTATTGGCGGTGGTATTGCCAGTAGCAGTGTACTGTATTCACTGGCAAAAAGAGGGCTAAAAGCCACGCTTTTTTGCCAAGATGAAGCACTTGCCATGGGCGCATCTCACAATGTACAAGGGGCTGTTTATCCGCATTTGCAAGCGAAGAACTCACCGCACAGTGAAATGTTTGCTCATAGTTTTTTATATGCGATGCGTCTTTACCAACAATTACTTAATGATGGTTTTGACTACCCTCATCAGTGGTGTGGTGTATTACAGCACGCGGTTAAACAAGGTCTAGCTGATAAACATCAAAACCTTGCCGATAAAGAACTTTGGCCAGCTGAATTAATGCGTAATTTAAGCGCTGAAGAAGGCGACGAAATTGCCGGTGTCGATACAGGTTACTCAGGCGTATTCTTTGCAAAAGGCGGCTGGGTAAATCCACCAGCCCTGGTTACAGCACTCTTTAATGCGGCAAATTCGTTAACTGCCACTACCAATAATAAAATGGACAGTCACTTTAATTGCCATATTGAAAAGCTCGAAAAAACCGCTGACGGCTGGTTACTACACAACAAAGAGCAAACATTCGGGCCATTTAGCGATGTGATTAATTGTGCAGGTGAACACAGTGACCAGTTTAGCCAAACTCAAGCTCTACCTGTTGTTGGTGTGCGCGGCCAAGTCTCGCATGTGCAAGCAAGCGAGCAGTCAAAACGCTTAAAGACCGTGCTTTGCCATAAGGGCTATTTTACTCCTGAATATCAGGGCCATCATTGCATGGGCGCGACCTTTGAAAAAAACTCAAAAAGCCGTGAAGTTAAAGAGCAAGACAACCACATCAATCGCGAACAACTGTTAAGTTTTTACACAGACAGCGAGTTTGCAACGACCTTAGGTGAGATAACAGCCGCGAAAGCAGCTGTAAGGTGTACCTTCATTGACCATTTACCTATGGCTGGTGAATGGGCTGAACAAAGTGATTATGTAAGCGCGTTTGCTAATCTTCGCTTGGGCAAGCGTTATCAGTACCAAACGTTAACAAAACCTCAGCAAGGCTTGCATGTACTCACAGGCTTTGGTGCAAGAGGCCTGTGCAGTGCCCCCCTTTGTGCTGAACATTTAATTGCTTGTTTAAATAATGAACCAAGACCATTTAGCGAACGCGTGAGTCAAGCTATTCACCCCGCCCGCTTTATTGTTCGTGACCTAATTCGTAATAAAATTTAAGGGGCTAAAAAGCCCCTTTTGATTAATTACTTAATCGCTCAACTAGCTCTACGCGCCGGTTTAACTGACGACCCAAATCGTTTTTATTATTGGCAGCTGGCGCATAAGGGCCTACACCATAACCAATTAAGCGCGACTCTTTAATGCCATATTGACTCACGAGCGCTTTAACAACCGCTTTTGCTCGTTTAGATGACAACCCTAAATTATATTCTGGGCTTCCTTTATCATCAGTATGACCAACAACGTACAAGTTTAAGCTGTTATTTTTATTTAAAACATCCGCAATCACTTTTAATGACTCGGCTGACTCAGGTTTAATGTCTGATTTATCATGGTCAAAGTAAATGCCATAAATGGCTGCTTTACCTTTTTGCTCTAGTTGCTTTAACACCTGATCCGGATTGGTTTTAACTAAATCTCCTTGTAAAGGCTCTGTTCGAATTATAACAAGTTGCACTCGCGTAGTGCCTTGGTAATTACCCACAAAAAATGCGACAAAGGTTGTTTGATTTTCTATGGTGTTTTTCATTAACTGATAACGCGGCTGACGATAATAGTTATAAACTTGTTTTACCGACAAGTGATCACCAAGTGCTTGTATTGCCTTACGGTCGTCACCACATGCTTGACGTTCGCAACTAAAAACCGTTTCAAAGCCTTCTTTTGTTAAGGCAGACACATAGTTATGAAAAACCTTAAGGGTTGATACTTTTCTAATTTCATAAGTAATACGAGTGATATCGCCTGTCACATCTTCGGCAGGTAGCGCTTTGTTTTTACCGTTGAATATTCCTGTTGGTAGTGAAAATTCTTCGTAATCAATTTGCTCGTAGTCTTCAATAAAACTACCAGGATAACGGCTAAGTAATGGATGATCGCTTGAGCCTCTAATATCGTCTTTAGGTGCTTTGGTAACTGGATTTGATTGCTGTTTTGCAAAAGCAGCTGTATTGGCTTGTATCAGACCTGTTTCAAGCTCCTTAATCGCAATTGAGCTACTCATAACACGCGTTTTACTGTTGTACTGGCCAACAAATAACGACACTGCAAACTCAGGCTTTTCACCTTTAGTGGCAAGCAGATAATAAGGCTTACGATGATAATTATAGAGCTGAAAGTAACCGACTTCCTCTGCAAAATCACTGCTGTCACCGCAAGCATCTAGCTGACAAGAGTAAACAATATTAAAGCCATCTGTGAGTAGAGCGTGTTTATAGTTTTCAAATACTTTGAGAGTGGCAACATTGTTTATTTCGTACAATGTGTGGTTTACATCGCCAATAAAGTCTGTGTAACTAAATCGCTCTGACGACTTTTTACTGTCATCAAACTGGCTCATTAATTGTGTCTGTTCGCCACTGAGTTTAACCGACTTTTCAACCTCACTATTTGGATAAGGCGATAGCCATTGATTGGCAGATACCGCATTGCAAAATGCTAATGTTACCACCACCAAAAGATTAAAATATATTTTCACTTTAAGTCCTTTTAATTGAGTTTGTACCTAATTCAACACTATGCCAAATAATACTTTTTTATTCAAAGTTTGCTTGTACCCCTTTAAAAATAAATCCACACCCCAAGGTCTTTAGTTACACAGCAATTTGAAGGAGTTTGATATGAAGACCTTAATCATTGGCGCAACGGGTCAAATAGGTAAAATGACCACCGAAAAAATGCTGGCAAGCGGTCATGATGTAGTGGCTTTAGTTCGAGACAAAAGCAAGCTGAGTGCGCTTGAAAGTAATAATTTAACGATTGTAGAGCAAGACCTCGAAAACGATTTTAGTCGTGCCTTCGAAGGGGTTGAACAAGTAATTTTTAGTGCTGGATCTGGTGGTGCAACAGGTGCAGATAAAACCTTACTGATAGATTTATGGGCCGCAGTTAAAGCGATTAATTATGCGGTAGATGCCAAGGTTAAGCACTTTATTATGGTGAGCTCAATCGGTGCTGATGCCCCAGACAACATTGAAAGCAGTATAAAACCGTATTTAGTTGCAAAGCACATGGCTGACCAACATTTAATCAATAGCGAGTTAAATTACAGTATAGTCAGACCCGGCACGCTATTAGATGATGCAGCAACGGGGCGATTAACCACCACGCGCCCTGCAACGCGCCAAGATGCGGTTATCAACCGTGAAGATGTAGCAAATACCCTGCTATACCTTGCTGAACATACACCGAAAAAACCACAAGTGTTTGAATTGTTTAATGGTGATAAGTCAATCTATGACTTACTGGATGCCTAATTTAAACTATAAACTTTAGCTGGATAAAGTTAACTTTATCCAGCTCCCTCCTTAAATACCCACCCAAACAATTAATTTTTTGTAAGTCGCAATGAATAAAAACTTTATATTTCAATGCTCTAATTATTTTTATTTTAAATTAGCTTACAAATAAGCATTGCTGTGCCCTATTTAATGATAAAGCAGTAATGACATTAAACGCCATATGGAATTAATATATTATTTACAAAAACGAAACAATGGTGTCCAATGCATTACACCCTCATTATTCTATGTCTGGCCTTTGCTTCTGTAAGTTATTCTCAAGAAGTTAAGATACAAAGTAATAGTAGTAACACTTCTTTACCCTATAAATTGTTAACCCAAGCAATTGAGCGAGCGGGTTTAAGCTACTCGCATCCATATAATAACTTTAAAGATATTACCGATGCTCGAATGTTAAACGACTTACAAAATAAGCAGCTTGACGTTATCTGGAGCATGACTTCAAGACAATTAGAGGAAGATTACCAAGCCGTTTATATTCCTTTGTTTCGTGGCTTACTTGGCATGCGAGTAGCATTAGTGAAAGCACAAAATCGCGAGCTGTTTAGCTCGGTAACTAGCTTGCAAGATTTAAAGCGCTACACCGCAGGGCAAGGTAAAACCTGGCCAGATACGAAAATATTAAAAGCGAACCAACTGCCCGTTGTTACCACATTAAAATACCCTAACTTATTCCCAATGCTTGAGGGTGAGCGCTTTGATTATTTCCCACGTGGTGTAAATGAACCTTGGGATGAAATTGCCAATCATTCGGAGCTTGACCTCATTGTTGAGCCGCACTTGATCATAAAGTACACCGCACCTCTTTACTTTTTCGTCAATAAAAACAACCTTACACTACACCAACAACTAAGCGATGCCCTTAACGAGATGATCGATGATGGCACTTTTAACGCGATGTTTTTGGAAGACAGCCAAGTACAAACTGTTTTATCAAAAGCCAACTTGAGCTCGCGTCGCGTCATTGAGCTTGAAAACCCAACGTTATCGTCGAACACACCAAATAAAAATAGCCCTTTGTGGTTTAACCCATTTCAATGAGCGCATAATGAAATCACTAAAATATAAAATGACCTTAGCACTATCTTTGTGCCTTTTCTTAAGCGTGATCTTCGTGATCAGCGCAAACTATCTGCTCGCAAAGTCGAGTCAAACACAACAATGGCAAGACGACATCACTGCCCTTAATGAGCAAATGCAGGTTATTTTAGCTGAGCCGGTATTCTCTTATGATGAGCCGTTAATCAATCAGATTATTAAAGCCTTTTCGCAAAACAAACATATACATAGCATTTCAGTGACAGACCATCGTAATAAGCTTCTTGCCTCAATCATCAAACAAAGTAACAGCGCATCGGTTAGCAAAACTATTGATTTGCACTATTTAGATAATTTAATTGGCCACATTAAAATTGGTTATTCACAACAAGCGCTGCATAGCACCATTGCTAATTCGACACGCACTATGTTTATTACCCTGCTGGTCTCATTTATCACCCTAGGTACCGTGATTATTTATATCGTGCGGCTTTTAGTGATAAAACCAATCGATAGCGTAAACAGCCTTGTTGATGAAATTGTCAAAGGTGAAGGCGACCTTACAAAACGTATTAGCTATCAATCTAATGATGAAATTGGTTACTTGGTTAATGGCTTCAACCGATTTATAGCGCAAGTACAAGAAATAATTACAGAGTTAGGCAGCACTGCCAGCGAACTTGAAATGATTGCCAGCACAGTAAACGAAGCATCTGTTCGCTCAAAAAATGAGGCCGAACTTGGATACAACCGCACTGATTCAGCAACCAATGCGCTTAGTCAGTTAAGTGAAGCAACCAAAGAAATTGCTCAAGGAGCCAACCAAACCGCGCAGCAAACAACCGATGTACATAGCTTATGCCAACAAGGCGAACAAAACATGAATGCCAATGGCAATATTGTTGGTGAGTTAACTGCACAACTAGACCACACTTCAAATGTAGTTAAACAATTAAACGCCAGCAGCAATGAAATTAGCCAAGTGCTCGATGTTATAAAAAGCATTGCCGAGCAAACCAATTTGCTGGCTCTAAATGCTGCTATTGAAGCGGCTCGTGCTGGTGAATCTGGTCGAGGCTTTACCGTGGTCGCCGATGAAGTAAGAGCGCTTGCTAGTAAAACCTATGATTCAACGTCTGAGATTGAGTCGATTATTGTATCGCTACACAATAATACCTCTGATTGTGTAACCGCAACGGAGCAAAGTAAGTCACTGAGCGATAAAGTGAGCCAAGCGAATCAAAAAAGCCAAGCGGTGTTTAAAGATATTGCTAAACAAATCAATACCATTAATCAAATGAACGAGAGCGTGGCAGCAAGTTCTGAAGAGCAAACCAGTGTCACCGCTGATATATTAAATACTATGCAGCTTATTAACCAAGGCGCTAAGAGCCTATCACAAGAAGCTCAGCACCTTGATAACACCATAGGCCAGCTCAATGAATTAGAACGCGGCATCGTTGCTAAATTGGGTTTGTTTAAATACTAAAAGCCATGATCCCCTGCCACGCAAGTTGCAGGGAAAGCACCGATAACACTAAACGAAAAATTTTTTTAAATTTATCTGACGAAATGCGGTGCAATAACTTAAGGCCAAGCCAAGTACCTAAAGCACCGCTCAATATCATGAGCATAACCAGCGGCAACCACTGCCAAAATGCAAACCCCACAGCCCCATATAAAATCGCTTTTAAGGTATGTTGTACTGTCATGCAGCTTGAGAAAGTGGCGGTAAATTTAAGCTTATTATAATTATTTACGTATAAGCAGCTGCCAACTAAAGGCCCACTTGCCCCTACAAACATCGAAATAAACGTGGTCCAAAGCCCTGCGAGAACACGCCATAACTTTGAAGTTTCTCTGAGTTTTGGCGTCACACCCCACAGTAAATAAAGCACAAAGGCAGCGACCACTATTTTCATTAATTCAAGGGGAATTGATGTGACAATCGTTGAGGCAACCAGCGCTCCTATGACTCCCCCTAAAGAGAAGTACACAAACATAGCACCATCAATATGTTTAAACGTGAACAAAAAGCGGTTTGCATTAGAGCCTAACTGCACTAACCCATGAACAGGAATAACCACACTCATAGGAAGCATGGATGCCATGATCACTAGCAGCATTAAGCCGCCACCCGCACCAAAAGCTGCTGAAATCATTGAAGTAAAGCCCGCAACCACAATGAGCATTATAGTGCTGATCGGGCTTAATAAATCTCCACCCAAAAACTGCCAACTGATCAAATCCATTGTTACGCTTTAAATAGTGTGTTTGAGCTAACGCTATCATGACTCACCACTATTAGCGATATATTGGAAAATAGTTTCGACTAAAAGACCATATCAACCAAAAGAGAAGTGCCCCTAAATTCACAACTGGTCAGACTTGTTGTTTATTTTGTTAAACCTATGGGTTATAACTATGCCCACAACACAATAAAATTGAAGGCACAGCATGACACTGATGAATGTAAGTACACAAGGATCTGTTGCTATCTTAACTATGACAACAGCTGAAAATCGCCATAATCCTGCTTTTGCAGAGGCTTTTTTAACTTGCCTTGACGAAATCGAACGTAATCCTGAACACAAAGCACTCGTGATCACTTCAAGCAGCGAAAAATCATGGAGTTTGGGCATAGATACCGATTGGCTAATGCCGGCATTAAAAACACAAAAATTTGCAGAAGTAAGTGGCTTTATGCACTCGATGGATGCGGTATTTAAACGCCTATTACTCTTCCCAATGCCAGTAATTGCAGCAATTAATGGTCACGCGTTTGGTAATGGCGCCATTTTATCGTGTGCTTGCGATTTTAGGTTTATGCAAAGCGACCGTGGTTTCTTCTGCTTTCCAGAAGTTGACTTATCAATCCCGTTTTTACCGGGCATGCTCGCCTTTATTAAAAAAGCCATTCCAGACTATCGTTTTAACGAGATGATGCTAACTGGCCGCCGCGTTACCGCAGGCGAACTTGCCACGGATCATGTTATTGAACAAGCTTGCCCAGACAACGAAGCTTTATTTAATACCGCCCTCGAATTTGCCAGCCAGTTCGATAAAAAACGCGCGATTTTCGCCGAGCACAAAAAGCGCCTACACAAACACATCATCGACACCATTGATATAGAAAACAAACCGATTATTGATGCTGTTCAGTTGGTTGTTTGATTCTAGACTCTGGACTTCTTTAGAGGAGCTTTAGAAAAAAGTTTTAGCAATAAAAAAGGCCGCTCTGAGAGCAGCCTTTTTCATATTTGGTGGAGCTGGGGGGATTTGAACCCCCGTCCGAAAAGCCTCGACCTTTGGTACTACATGCTTAGTATCGTCTTTTAGTTAACCTTATACAGCTCGGACGAACACGATCTGCAAAGGCGAGGCCGCTTAATTTTAGCCCTTCAACCCCGGCCAGGGTTTCCGTAGCGAGTCCGTGTAGGGTGACACTTCAGAACCGGGTCCACAGACATACACCGGAGAAGTGCTAGCGGGCTATTATGCCGCTAGAGCGTAGTTATCGTCGTTTGCGATTACTTTAAATTGCGGCTTTTTTACGAGGCCAACCGCACCTCGACATGCACCTCGGGCGTCTTGAATTCCGTCGAATCCTAATCAGCCCCTGAATTTGGTATCTCATTCAGAGTGTTCGTGCAGTATAACTGAGTAGCCTGTTCAGACTCAAGGCATTAATCGGGAAATTTTTGCTAAGTGCCTTTGACTGCTGAAATTTCAAGCAGGAAAAGTCAGTTTTATACATATTTTCACATTTTAATCATACAAATCCTTAACATAGTACAAAAGTTGTGCTGAAATAGGAAACGTTGTTACCCTTCTCCAAAAATAACCTGTAACAACACATAACTATAATAACAGGCAGTTTTTTACAGGGCTTTTCAGATGTCGATGTTTTCATTCGATGAACAAAGTGGCTATGTCTCTTTGTGTGAGCATCCTAGGGATGCGGGTTTTCCTACTACGAGTTCTCAATTAATTGAATTACTTGAGCAGTCGCCTTATGCCAACTACGAATATATTGATGCCAATATAGGTAAGCTGTTCATCCCTAGCAGCCAATATCAAAGCCAATCGTTAGTGGTTGCTAAAGCCGTTGATGCTCAGCTTGAAGTAAAAGTCGATGCTAAAAACATGGTGGTTGAAGCAAGCCTAACAACAGCCCGTGGCGGTAAAATTGTTAGCATGGATATGGCGCAAGAGGTGCTTGCAGAGGCGGGAGTGATTAAAGGCATTAGTTTACGTGCCCTTGATACTTTTTTAGGCCAACAATTTAAGCAACCACCCGGCGCCCATTACAGCGCAATTGTTGCCCATGGCAGAATGCCTAAAGAAGGCACTGATGCTAAATTCGTGCGCTTATGCTCAACAGCACAAGACCGCGTTCTTAGCCCGCAAGCGACCTCAGGCGGTAAAGTCGACATGCGTAATTTAGGTGCCATTATTACCGTTAAACCCGGCACGCCATTAATGCAACGAGTGCCTGCAACACCTGGTGAAGATGGCTTTACGGTGTTTGGTGATGTGATGCCAGCTAAGTCCGGTAAAGACTTACCTCTTGAGCCATTTGAGGGAACGCGTATCGATCCAAACAATAGCAATATGTTAATTGCCGATGCTAAAGGCGTGCCTGTTGCCCTACCCCGCGGTATGCGCGTGGACGATGTATTGTGCTTTCATCATGTTGATGTAAGTACGGGCCATGTCGAATTTGATGGCAGTGTTATTATCAGTGGTGATGTAAAAGATGGAATGCGCGTCAAAGCAACGGGTGATATCACTGTATTAGGCTTTGTTGAATCAGCCACAATTGAAAGTAAAAGTGAAGTCACCGTGATGCTTGGGGCTGTTGGCAGAAAGCGTGAAAACGTTGAAAACTTTACCTGTAACATCACGGCATCGCGCACTATCTCTGTTGGTTATGCTCAGTACTGCCATATAAAAACAGAGCAAGATTTATTCATTGAACGTCAGGCTTTGCATTGTGATTTAAGCGCTCGTCGCCTTATTCGCGTTGGCAAAGCCAATAATCCGCGAGGCAAAATTATTGGTGGCAATATTTTAGATGCGATGCGAATTGAAACCGGCGAGCTTGGTGCGCCGTCAGGCACTAAAACACGGGTTTTCATTGCTCAGTACTGGCATGATTTACGCCAAAAGCAGCAGCAAATTAATGACTTTGAAAAGTTATTAGCGACCAAAGCAGCTGCCTTACAACAGGCTCGCAAAAAGGCCAATAAAATACCCGACCCAGCTCAACGTGCGCATTATATTAAAAAGATCACTGCTAGTGAGCAGCAGATTAAAATTAAAACAGCCAGCACGAAGAAAAAGAAACACTTAGTGAAAATTAAGATTGCGCGCTTATTAGCAACAAGCCGCTTAAAAGTGAATGAATTAATGCATCCTGGGGTGGAGCTTAAGATAGCGCAAGAGAGTAAACAGTTTTCACGTATTTACCCTCCTAACATGGTACGATTTTTTGAAGGCAAAATTACTCAGTCGTTTTAACGGCTGAGTCTTGCTCCTCTTCTGTCGCTTCAGTTTCAGGCAATGGCCAACCGCCGAGTTGTTGCCAGCGATTAACGATTAAACAAAACAGTTCTGCTGTGCGCTCAGTATCATATAATGCTGAGTGAGCTTGTTTATTATCAAACTCAATCCCTGCCGCCCTACACGCTTTAGCTAATACTGTTTGCCCTAGTGCAAGGCCTGCCAATGATGTGGTATCAAAGCTAACAAATGGATGAAATGGCGTGCGCTTAATTTTACAACGCTCAATGGCGGCATTTAAAAAGCCGTGATCAAACGCTGCATTGTGTGCTACTACCACTGAACGCTGACAACCCGCTGCTTTTTGTGCCTTGCGCACGACTTTACAAATTTCTTTAATCGCTTCTTCTTCAGGCACCGCACCACGCAGCGCAGAAAAAGGATCAATACCATTAAACTCAATGGCCGCTTGTTCAATATTCGCGCCTTCAAATGGCTCAACATGAAAATGCACAGTATGATCAATACTTAACACGCCGTCGTCATCCATTTTCAGTACAGATGCAGCAATTTCTAATAACGCATCGGTCTCTTTATTAAAACCTGCGGTTTCAACATCAATCACAACAGGAAAAAAGCCACGAAAGCGTTTTGCGAAAAGAGTTTGTTCAGTATTTTCCATAGTCTTCTTGGTTTGCCAGTGTAAGCTGGCTATTATGTCAAAAACCACGGCTACTCTGCTAGAGTAAATAGTGTTAAATCGCAGATTCTTACTGAGTTTTTAGGCACATTACTTGCTTTATACTAATCAGCTAGCCCTGTGTTTAGTGTGCTGAAGCAATTAAACACAAAAATTGCCAATTATTTGGCATTGATGATTTGTTGGAGAATTACCGTGATGAAGCTTTCATTACTTCCTTTAAGCCTAGGCCTATTAACCTCAGTTGCAAGTATAAATGCGCATGCAGCCATGCGTGAGTATACCGCTAATGCTGATATGTCGAACTGGCAAATGGTTAAAACATCTCGTTTAGAATGCCAATTAAATCATGAAGTTCCTTACTATGGTGAAGCAATTTTCAGCACCACTGCCAGTAAAAATAAAGACGTAAACTTTAACCTTGATATGGTCGTACGCCCAGACAACTACAGTATTGCTGGTCTAAAAGCCGTACCACCTAGTTGGCGTGCAGGTATGCCTGCTCGCGACTTAGCAAACATGAAGCTATTACGTAAGTTTGACGGCGAGCTTGGTAACAAAACTGCTTGGGAAATGCTCACCGAACTTGAAAAAGGTTACCAACCGACATTTTATTACCAAGACTGGCAAAACAGTGCCGATAAAATTGCCGTTGGTTTATCGAGTGTCAACTTTAAGCAAGCCTATTGGGCGTTTTTACAGTGCCGAGATGCAATGCTGCCATACAGCTTTGAAGATATTTCATTCACAGTGATGAACTATGAGCCTAATACCAGCAAACTGACTAAATCATCACAAAAACGCTTAGATAAAATTGGCGAATACTTAAAGTACGACACCAACATCGAATCTATTTCAATATCTTCTTACACCGATAGCTACGGTGGTCGCTGGAATAACCTCGAATTATCAAAAAAGCGTGCTAAAGCGATTAAAGATTACATTGTTAGCTTAGGGGTTGATGAAAGCAAAGTAGATACCGATGGTTACGGTGAAAAGCGCCATGTTGCCAGTAATGACAACATTTTGGACAGAAACAAAAACCGTCGTTTAGTCATTCAAATTGCAAAAATGTAGCCGCCGAAGCGGCTACTAGCTTTAACTCATTTCTATTGACTTCACACGCTTAAAGCGCTTAAGCCACTTATCGCCAAACTGAAAAAATGCGAGGCTAATCATAATGATGGTCGCGCCAACAATCAGAGCTTGGTCAATGGGCTCATCATTAAGCAAACCACCTAAAGCAATTGCAAAACTTGGTGTGATCAAGGTTGTTAATGCGACCGTGCTCGCGTTCAACTTCTGCAATACATGAAAATACGCCAGCGCACCAATTAATGAACCAAACACGCCTAAGTAAACAATTGAGTACAGTGATTTTGCACTCCATATCTGGCTATTAAGTTGGCCATCTACCAGCAACCAAGTAATAAAAAACAGCGGGGTTACAAAAACCAACGCGCCAAATGTGGTGGCCATTGGATGAATAGCAATTCTTACCCGTTTGATCATCACACCGCTCAAACTGAAAAAGCACACTGCCATAAATACATATAACAGGCCACTAAGCTGCTCTACTCCCCCTTGAATATGGCGCTGGCTTACTAAAAATAAACCAATTAAGGCACAGCCAAGTGCGCCAAGCTTAATGGCGCTGAACTTAGGTTCGTTCAAGATCTTTTGCGCAAGTAAGCCCGATAAAATTGGCGCAAGGCCAAACATCAATGATATTAACCCTGAAGGCACTGTTTTAGCGGCCATGTAGCTTAATAACATACCGCCAAAAATACCTATGCTTGAATAGCCATAAAGGAATAAAGCACGGCGATGCCAGGGCACTCGGATATTGGCAACAGCAACGACAAACGAAGCCAACACCAGCCCCACCAGCATGCGTAAAAACACAGCCAGGGTTGGTGCTACCGTTTCACTACTCCAAACAATACCCAGTGGTGTTGTTGACCAAATCACCACCATTAAAAAATATGAGGCTTTAACAGGCACTAGCTTATTCCTTTAAAAAGGCGAAAAAAGCGGAAGAAAATTTAAAAGGGAAATAACCAACCGCTTAGAACGCGGTTAGTAAAACTTACTTAATTAACCGCAGCAAATAACAGACCATACGACTGATGAGGTCAGGCGCATACAATTGTTTGTTGGTCGTTGGTTTAGCTGCATCATGGTATTTAAAAAGTAAGTTGAAGAAGCTTAAGAATCCGCCTAAATGGTGATTTTGTCAACACGAATACTCATGCTATTTGGCAAAAAGTTTTTTGCTGATTTCAACAGCCTGTTTGCACATGTAAATCATAGGTTACATTTAATTTCTTTGATTTATAACAAAACTATTTAAGTTTTGTTAAACAAGTTATATCTTGCTTGCCTCTCACGAAGTTTAAGGGGCAAAAAGTGCTTAAAAATAAAACAATAGGTAGCATGTTAATTGTTGCTGGCACCACCATAGGTGCAGGGATGCTGGCATTGCCTATCGCCTCCGCAGGGCTTGGTTTCACAACAGCGTTATCACTTATCTTACTTACATGGGTTTTAATGACCTACACAGCATTACTGATGCTAGAGCTACATCAATATGCCGACAGAGATGCAACCCTCAATACGTTAGCTAAGTCATGGTTAGGTAAACGTGGGCAATGGGTCGCTAACTTTTCAGTGATGTTTTTGTTTTACGCATTATGCGCTGCCTATATCGCAGGTGGTGGTGCGCAATTACAAGAAAAGCTCAACAATGGTTTATCGCTTTCTTTAGCGCCGCAAGTTGGCTCAGTTATTCTGGCTGTTGTGATTGGTACTGTGGTGACACTCGGTACCAGCAAAGTCGATAAGCTTAACCGCGTACTGTTCACTATTAAAGTATGCGTACTAGCCAGCTTATTTTATATGCTTACACCTTATGTTCACGGTCAACACTTACTTGAAATGCCGATTGAACAAGGTCTGATTTTATCTGCAATCCCAGTGGTGTTTACCTCGTTTGGTTTTCATGGCTCTATTCCATCGATTGTGAAATACGTGGGTTTAGATATCAAAACACTTCGTAAAGTAATGGTGGCAGGTGCAGCATTGCCTTTAGTGATTTACATTTTTTGGCAATTACTTAGCCAAGGTATGATGAGTCAAAGTGACTTACTACAAAGCCAAGGGTTACCCGGTTTTGTAAGCAGTGTTGCTAGCATTGCTCACAGCCCACACGTTGCCACTGCTGTGAACATTTTTGCTGATTTAGCATTAGCCACGTCTTTCTTAGGGGTGAGTTTAGGTTTATTCGACTTTTTTGCTGATGCATTTAAAAAAGGTGATGGCAGTAAAGATCGTATCAAAACAGCCTTGATCACCTTTATTCCACCGCTAGGCTTTGCGCTATTCTATCCACAAGGGTTTATTATGGCACTTGGCTACGCCGCCATTGCGCTGGTTATTTTAGCGGTATTTTTACCGGTTGCTATGGTCTATAAGCAACGAAGCAGCAAACCTGATGCGGGTTACCAAGTTAAAGGCGGTAATATTGGCTTAGCACTGGCCGCCCTGTTTGGTGTGCTTATTATTAGTGCTCAAGGTTTACAAATGGCGGGGCTTATTCCAGCGATTGGTTAAACAGCTCATCAAAAAAAGCACCCGAGGGTGCTTTTTTTGTACCTGTGTTTAAGGTGTAATGCCAATTCGCTTAATTAAGTAGTCAATTTTTAGGCAAGAAAACCTTGTTGATAACAAGGCAAAAATTTCGTTATTTAGTTGTTCTAAATGAGAAATTTTTAACGCAGGTAGCGACAGGTTTAATCCCTCAAAATGATTAAGTATTATTGCGGATTGGTATAATTAAAACACCATCGCCTTACCACGGCCAGATGCTTCAGAGGCTGCATCTAATTTACCGTCTTTATTGATGATCACATGCATATCACCAAAATGGCGTTCATCAAGTGTATAACCCATCTTCTCAAGCGCTTTAACAACCTTTGGTTCAAGACCTGTGTGGTATCTAATCACATTTTTAGGCCATAACTGGTGATGGAAGCGTGGGCTGTCTACCACTTGCTCTGCAGTCATATCAAATTCAACCGCATTTAAAATTGACTCATACACAGAGCTAATAATCGTGGTACCACCCGGAGAGCCAGTTACCATTTTAACTTTGTTATCCTGAAGTAGAATGGTCGGTGTCATTGAGCTCAACATGCGTTTATGAGGTTGGATTTCGTTAGCTTTGCCACCAATTGCCCCAAATACATTCATCACACCTGGCTTGGCACTAAAGTCATCCATTTCATCATTCAAAATGAACCCTGCGCCTGATACAACCACACCGCTACCAAAGCTTAAGTTGATGGTCGTGGTATTCGCAACGGCATTGCCCCACTTATCTAGAATAGAAAAATGCGTTGTTTGCTCACTTTCGTGTAAACCTGGTTTGATGTTCTCAGTTGTTGAAATGGCATCTGGGCGAATTGTACTTGCACGATTACTAAGATAATCATCTGCAAGTAGAGCTGTTTTTGGCACCTCATAAAAATCTGGGTCACCTAAATATTCAGCTCTGTCGGCAAATACGCGTTTACCTACTTCAGCCAAAATATGAACATAGGTGGTCGAGTTGTGCTCAAGCGTTCCTTTTGGCTTTGCCAAGTCGTACATTTTTAGCCACTGTAAAATAGCAATACCGCCTGAACTTGGCGGTGGCGATGTGAGCACTTCGTAACCGCGCCAATTACCTTTAATCGGTGTACGCGATTTAGCTTGATAAGCTTTTAAGTCTTGCTCAGTAATAATGCCGCCGTGCTGCTTCATAAATGACGCTATGATCTTTGCTGTCTCACCTTCGTAGAAACCTGCTTTACCTTGATCACGAATACGTTTTAGTGTGGCGGCAAGTTCCGGCTGCTTAAATACCTTATTTGCTTTGGCATCGGCAAAGTAATCAGCAAAGTTAATGTTCACCGACTTTTTGGCCATTCGCGCAATGTAACGCTCGATACTCGCAGCTAACTTAGGGTGCACAATAAAGCCCTGTTCAGCTAATTTAACTGCAGGTTCTAGCAGAGTCTTCCACTCTAAGCTGCCGTGCTTTTGATGGGCAAGCCACATTCCAGCAACACTGCCCGGTACACCACTTGCGTGAATACCATACACAGACATGTTATCAATAACATCGCCTTTATCATCAAGATACATATCTCTGTGTGCAGCAGCAGGGGCTGTTTCGCGGTAATCAATAAAATCACCTTTGCCATCTTTTTGGATCAGCATAAAGCCACCACCACCGATATTTCCAGCTTCTGGTAAAGTCACTGCTAATACAAACTGTGCCGCAATTGCCGCATCAACGGCGTTACCGCCTTGCTCTAAAATAGCGCGCGCCGTATCACTGCTGTAGCTATCTGGCATAGCGACGGCCGCTTGCTTTGCAAAGCTTGATGGATGAAAGAATATAGCGGTAACGATAAATAGATGCGCCGCGTATTTGACTAAACTTGCCATGGTACTTCCTTTTTCTTGATGTTATTTTAACCATTTAGACATGTGAAACCCTTAAGGTCAATTAGTTACGATTAACTTAGCTAAGCTGCTCTTTAGGACATGAATAAAGTACTGCAGGTAATTCGCCTTGCTCATCTTGATGGGTATAGTTTTTTACAAACTTAAGGCCTAGTTTTTCCATCACCTTTATTGAGCCTAGGTTAGCTTTAAGTGCTGTGGCACTGAGCGACTTTATTTCTTCTGGCTCGCTTACGGCTTTAGCAATGGCAAGTGCCGCCTCAGACGCATAGCCTTTGCCCCAGCTCATTCTTTTAAAGCGCCAGCCAATTTCTAAATCACTAAAATCAGGCTGTTCAAAAAAGCCCATAGGCCTGACTAATACCCAACCGATAAAGGTATTGCTCTCTATGATGTTTACTTGCCAAAGCCCCCAGCCTTTTTGCTCATTTCGATACGCATTCAAGCGTGGAATAAACACCTCTTTAATGGTCTGCATAGTGGATACTTTGCCGCGAGTGAGATGTTTCATTACTTCTGGGTCGTTATCGAGCTCATAAAGTAGCTCGGCATCATTTTCATCCATTAACCGAAAACTTAATCGTGCTGTTCTAGCTATATTCATTTTTTATTGCTTATACTGCTTAATAGTTAATTAACCATTAGAGAAAAATATGAACAAATTAGCAAGCTTAGTTTTATTAGGCTGTATTGCCTTAACAGGTTGTGATGACGCAGAGCAAGCCAAGAAAGATGCCAGCGAAGCAAAAGAGGAAGTAAAGCAAGCGCTAAGTGATGCTTGGAGCGACGTAAAAGACGCCACCAATGAGTTTAACGACGACTCACTGCAAGAGTTACTCGAAGAGAGTAAGAAAATGGGCTTAAGCATGTATGACGACGGTAAAGAAATTGCCTTAGATGCATGGATTGAGAGTAAAGAAGCGGCTGGTGAACTGTCTGAGAAAACCAAGCAAAAAGCAAAAGAACTGGCTGAAGAATTAAGAGAAGCGCGCGAAAAACGCGAGCAAGAGAAAAATAATTAAAAAGAAAGGGCAAGTATTTACTTGCCCTTTTTTGTTAGTAATTAAAGCTCAAATTCTTTTTTGAATTTTAAGCCAAATTCACTGCGGTCATTGCTGCGCATTACGCCAACAAAACCAGATTGTTGTAAACGACCCACATCGTATACTTCGTTTAACACGTTCTCACCGTAAAGAGTCACTTCAAAGTCACCGTTCGGGTTTAAGTAAGAGATGTTGAAACCCACTAATTCACGAGAGTCAATGTGTTCACTTTGGTTGTATACTGATTGACCTTGCATATCGCTACGGTATGAGTAGTTAGCGTTTACTGCCACTGTGCCACCGTTACTTAAATCAATGAAATAAGAAGGTGCGACCATAACAGTCCAACGTGGTGTTAGTGCTGGTGAGTCGCCTTTACCAATACCTAATACACCGTCATCTACTTCTGTGATTTCTGAATCTAGGTAACCAATCGCGCTACGTAGCGTAAAGTCATCTGTAAATGCAATTGTTGTTTCAAGCTCGATACCTTGTGCTTTAGACTCACCCGCATTTTCTACGATAGTAACGAAACCGCCACCTGCAGTTGGATCTGAGAATGGTAATGCTAGGTCTGTGTAGTCAGTAACAAACACCGCAAGCATCATAGATACGTCTTCGTGTACTTGACCTTTAAGGCCTAGCTCGTAGTTAATTGCTTTTGTTTCATCGAAAGAAACAAATTGATCAGGACCACCAAATGGACGCGGTGGGAAACCACCTGTTTGATAACCTTTTTGGATTTGGCCATACACGTTCATGTTATTGCTAAGCTGGTAAGACGCATTTAAATCCCATGTTACTGCATCAAAATCAGCACTTACGTATTTGCGTGTTGCAAACGTTGGGAATAAGGCATCGGCTTCTTTTTTATCTTTCGAATAACGCAGACCACCGCCCACTGTTAAATCGTCGCTTAGGTCATAGCTTGCATTGATATAAGCTGCGTATGAGTTAGTCTCTTGGTTGATATCAAAGTAACCATAATCACCAAAAGACGCTGTAGTACCATCATTCAAAAGGCCATCAGGTGTGTTGAATGGGCTAAATACAAACGGACCAGAACTTGTGAAGCCATCTTCATTAAAGAAGTATAAGCCAGACACAAAGTCCATATTATCGAAGCTACCATTTAACTGGATTTCGAATGAATATTGATCTGCACCGCCTTCTTCAGGGAACTCTGATAAGTTAAGGGCAACAGCGTCATCATCAAGACCCCCTTCGTATTCTGAGCTACGGTAGCTTGTGATAAACTTAGCTGTATAGGTGTTATTGATATCCCAATCAGCTGTTAATGAAGTACCCCAGCCTGAGTAAGCCGTCGACTCAATACCCGCTACCGTCGTTGCTAAATCATCAGGATCGCTCGGTAACATGTCTTCTGTAAGTAATGGGAAATCACCATTGAATGGGTCATTCGGGTCAAGTGGCGCCGTTAGCTCAATTGTGTATGGTGATTGGCCTGATTCGTTATCAACACCATCAATTGAGAACACAAAAGATAAGTCGCTGTTTGCTTGCCATTTAAGCGCCATACGACCACTTAACTCTTGCTCTTCACCAATTTCTTTCTCTGGGTTAGCAAGGTTAATCGCTTCACCTACACCATCGCGTTGTTTATAAGACACGCTTGCCGACATGCTTACAGTGTCTGTAAGGCTGTTATTAAAGTAAACGTCACCGGCTAAACGACCACGGCTACCTACTTTTGCATTTGTAGTCACAATGCCTTCATCACCTGGTTGCTTAGTAATAATATTTACTGCACCACCTAATGTGTTGCGACCGTACAAAGTACCTTGTGGACCACGTAATACCTCTACACGCTCAACATTTGGTAATGATAAGTTAGAGCCCATTTGGCGACCAAGGTAAACGCCATCTAAGTAAACACCTACACCCGGATCAGTTGTGATCACATGGTCTTGTAAACCAATACCACGAATGAATACAGATGCATGTGCCGCATTACCTACACCGTAACGAGTGATGTTTAGGTTAGGTACGTATTTGCCAATGTCTTCTAGGTTACTCATGTTCGCTTTATCAATCAGGTTTTCACCGATTGATGTCACTGCTGTTGGCGACTCAAAAATGCTTTCTGTACGCTTACGCGCTGTTACTTCGATTTTTTCGAAAGCATCTTGTTTAGCAGTGGTTTTTTCTTGCTCAGCAAAGGCTGAAGTAGATAATGCAGCAACAATAGCTACAGTTAACTGTGAGAGGTGACGTAATTTCAATTAAAACTCCAAAGGATACCGTGTGTGTGTATTTTTACCCGTAAATTTCAGGCATAAAAAAAGACGCTTAGGTGTAAGCATCTTTCCTCTGGAGGGGCATTATATGTCAGTTTTGTGAAAATATGTATAATTTTTTTATCTAAATACTCAAATAAGCCATGTCAAATCGCAATAAAGTGGCATAAACACAGAAAAATAAACAAAAACAAACATGATAATATTTTATGACACCCAAAAAATTCATTAAAAAAACAAAAGTAAAATAAAATTCTCAAAGTTAAACAATATCAATAACATGAGATAAACAAAGGCAAAATTTCAACATCTCTCCGATGTTATAAAATGTTTAGCCAAAATAAAAATGTAGTATTTTTCCCTAAAGGATGCAGTACTTTCCACCCATCTAAAACAAGGCAGTTAAGTTGGAAAAGTAACAATTAGCGCTTATATTTCATGTTAATTATTCAGTAAAATGACGTGCTTAAATATGAATATGGAAATTCGCCTTGATAAAAAGGTAATTATAAATGATTCAGCAACAACACTACTATCATGTACTTTGAATCAAAAAAATACTTTACTACTTAACTACAGCTTACTTGATAGTTTTACGAACCGCCAGATGACTTCTGACTTTTTAGAAACGAATGGCTATCAAAACCTGGTAATATTTAATATTCCTCAAGACGTAGACGTTTTAACTTTAAAAGATTGGCCTAAATTAAAAGGTTTATTTTATGTTAATACCCAAGCTCATATCATTGAGCAAGGACTAGAAGCAATTCAAGATGGGGCTCTTTGGTTTCCTCGCAACGTTACAGATATTTGGATGAGAGAGATGTTAGAGTCTGAAGAAAAAGCTGCAATCTTAACCCATAACTTAACTTTAAAAGAAGTGAAAGTGTTGAGCCTATTATCTAAAGGTGTGAACAATACTAAAATTGCGGACACTTTGTTTATTAGCGAAGCCACTGTTCGGGTCCATTTACACAAAATTTACCAAAAAATAAACGTAAAAAACAAACAAAGAGCGTTGCAATGGTGCGAAAAAAACATACATAAATTTAGTAACTTACCGGATTAACTTGAAATCTGATAATGTCTGAGTAACGACCAGCAGCTAAATTTGAAAAATCTGCTAACTTAATCTTTAAAGGCAGCAAAACTTCGTCTCCTTCAGCAATCGATATTTGCTTAGTGATTGGACTTTTGAGTTCAAAATACTCATTCGAGATTGCAAGCTTATAATCGATTGCAAATTTATCATCATGAGTCTCATGTTTTAATTTACCTAGATGTTGAGAGTCAACCCTAATGATCACGTCTATATTCGCCACAATATGTAAGCTTGGTAACAACGAATACTCTTCTGTCGCCTTTAACTCACCAAGGTTTACTGTTGCATTCGTACCACTGTAACCTAAAAATGAGAGGGAAATGTTGGATGGGATTTTTAAATCAATATCAAAATCATATTCATCCACTATTTCGTTATGTTGATTCTTCATGACTATCTTAAGTCTATCAGTATAATTCCCTGCCTTAACTACTGTTCCAGATATAATAACGAACCCTAAACTAGCTTTATCATCTGTAATGCTGAACTTTTTAAATGGTGAGTTACTAAGGCCCGATTGCTCATCCTTTATATAATAAGGGATCTCCCTAAATTGACCTGTTAACTGAAAGTTAGTCTGACTTTCTAATACTAAGTAGTACTGGCAATCATTGTTGGCCGACACTTTCACTGTTACAAACTTTTCTGCATCTTGATTAGGTTTATAATTATGAAGATTGTCAAAACCATGTTCTACTTGTTTTATCTCTCCATCACATTCAGCATAACAACTTAATGTCATACCTAAAGATATCAAAATAATAAGTTGTGCTAGTTTTATACTATTGAACATAAATCACTCCTTTTCGTTGTAATTGTTCATTCTGCGTCACATCCACAATAATTGACTCATGAGCTATTCCCTTTAGAACAATCTGATACTTACATGGTTTCAGGCCTGTTAATGCGAAACGACCAGATTTATTAGTAAAGAAAGTATAGCTTTTTTGATCACCGGAACTCATACAGCGAGCAGTACCAACCTGTAATGAAAGAGGATTATTATTAGAATATTTAAGCGATGCTATGACCGAAATATTAGCGTCAGTGCCAACCGTTACAAAATGCCCACTTTTGTATGATGGATAAAAAGCAATTAAACCTGCCCCAATATCATATCCAGGGCTTAAGTCTGCTACATCTAGGTTAACTGTTGCGTTATCATAAGAGTTTATATCGCTTAATAGAATGGTACCGAAATCAGAATTATTTGCCCGATATTGCTCCCCATCCAGTCCTAGACTGATGACTTTACCTGCAAGGCTTTCATGACCACGGACCAACGCAAAGCTATCTTGTACTGGCTTACCAACCCCCCATTGAGAGTCAGCAAAAGCTAAACTTGTAGCCCAGTTTAATCGACTCTGGTGAACCGCATTTTTTGCATTTAATTGCTCATAATAGGTGGCATGATCAAACCTTAATAAATACCTGTTTGCACTATATTGGGTATTTAAGTCGAATACGGCTTCATTCCGCTCATTTTTCTCAATACCTGTTCTAATATTAAGAGCGCCAACATAACGCTGGCTTTCATCTTGCGTATATTCTAGACGTGTTTTATTCCTGTTTGATAAGTGTGAAGCTTTCACTCTTCGCGAACTTGAAAATTCATAACTTAAATTTGCTCTCCATCCCCACTGTTTCTCATTATTTAGGTCTTCCCATTGCCCGCTCAAAGAGTAACGCCATGAATTACTGAAAATATAACCTGAAACCCCTAAGCCGACAGACTTATCAAAGCTCTCCTGATCATGCTTTCTTGATAGTGTTCCATAGAGTGAAGTTTGAGTATAACTACTATTTACAAAGTTAACTTTTCCTTGGATAAAGTGCTCTCTTTGCTGGAAGGTTGTTTTTTGGAAATCATTAAAGTTTAATTTATAAAAGTCTTGGTTGCTGTATTCATACCCTATACTAAAGTCTGAACTTGATGTCAGCGGGTCATTATAAGAACTATAAACAAAACGGTAAGCATAGCCATTACTTCTTTGTAGATTGATCGCATTTTCAAATGCTATTTGACCTATAGGTGTCGCAACGACCTGTTTTAATCCAACTTGTTGTCGGTATTCGTTGCCTTGTAAAGAGAAGCCAACTGTCCAACTTGGAGTTATCCCATAATCAAAATAACTGGATATTAGTGGTACATCGTTGTTGTAATCAAGTTGGCTTTTTAATTCTGCTGGGTACCCTATATGAATTTCATACTCCAACTGGCCTTGTGCAAAAAGATCTAATCCTGTTGTCACGCTAAAGTCGACGATTTTAGTAATGCCAGCATTATCTGTAATGCGCAAAACAATGTTGTTATTTCCTTCTCGTAAAGGAATATCATTAAGGGAATAAACTCCTGCAGCTAAGTTTAAACGCTGGACTAGACGCTCTTCAACAAACACTTCTACAGATGAGGGGCTTTCAAGGGTAAAGCTTTGTGAAGCACTCGGCCTAATAAGCCTATCAGAGACTAAGGTAAAATCATGCGCGATTGACACCCCAATCATTCGAGTAGTCGATTGAAAATAACTGCCAGAACTATAGTTATCGCCAACAGAAAAACGCATACCATCTAATGGTAAATCATGAATGATTCTTGTACCTAAACGCTTAAATTCATTTTTATTATTACTTGTTATGTATTCAGCTTCATTCTCTAAAACCCATCCACTAAAATTTAGTACAAATTCGGGGCGTAATGTTAATTGATATTGAGAAGATTCTTGAGCTTTATTAATTTGATATAAATAACTTGAATATAAATTTGTGAAGCCACTTATATCAGCAGTTTGTACAGTTTTTTGTTTGGTACGATCGGAAGTAGCACTTAGTTTTTTTTCTTTTGTGAGCTCTAGGGGTATCGTTATTGTCAAGCTAAAATTCATTAAAGAAAATCGTGCAGCAATTCTTTTTTGCTTTAAGGTAGATACTTTAATTACTCCATTTGAATCTACATGAGTAGCTATTGCATCATAAAAATCTTTAATCAACAGTTCATTAAGTGACTCTGCTATCTCTTCCCATTTCAATGATAAGGAATCCTCTGGAGAGACAATTAACGTTAAATTACCGACCACCTCCTTATTAACATTAGTCACTACAGAAAGTTCGATATCTTGTTTTGATGGGTTTATTTGTGCATGAAGGTTCGAGACCAAACCGATGTAGACTGATAAAGAAAACCAATACTTAAATTTACCGAGACATAGTGACTTTCGGAGAATGTATAAGAACATCGTTAACTTCCCTTAACGGTAAAATTACTTTACTCTCGGAGAGAGGAGCAAAAAACACATCATAACCTTCTGATTTTAATTCTTGCTTCTCATAGGTTATGGTGCGTTTATTTTCGAGCTCAAGTATTACTTTATATTCACTTAATCTTGCAGCTCCCTTCCCATTATTTCTAACCCATAATTCGCAAATCGATTGAAAGCAACTACTGTCATTGACGACTAAATACGGCTCTAGCGAATCTTGTTTAATATGAACAATTAGATTTAAAGTCAGTAACATTAATAAACGAGATCTTTCCGAAGGCTCATCTAAGTTTAAAGGTTGCTCTATAAAACTAATTTGATAGGTTTTGTCTGTATCAGGTAAATTGCCTAACCACCTAAGTTGTACCCGCTGACTCTGGTTCTTTTGTAACAACAAAGTAGGAGGAAAAACCCAAACAGGCGGCTCCTCTACAAGTCTAAAACGCGGCTCAGGAGCTGAAAAATCGACTTCAAATACTTCAATTTCAAAAGCCGCATTTCTATTAAATAAGTTTTGCACGGTTGTATAAGCCGATCTACTAGAGTCAAGAGGATCAATCGTCACTACCATTGGCGTTATTTCAACAGCACTACAGATAAATGAGTTATATAGGCAAATAGCCATAAAAAATCGCATCAGAAAAGTACCTGAAGGTTGCTAGAATCTGCATTAAATTCAACAGGCACATTTATTAGCACCTCTCGAGATGAGTATGGCAATACTAATTTACCAGTAAGAGCCTTGCTTAATTCAGGTCCTTCAAGTAAAAAGCGATTGTTAGCATTTTTAAATACCCATTTACCCTGAGACAACCGGATAAATTTATTCCCATCATTTTCCAATAATACCTTCCACTTACCTTTTTCTACTTGCTCAAAATTCTTTACCTTTAAACTGGCTTTCGCTCCTTTTGGTACAACATTAAACAAAGTACGGAAACTAACTGACATACCAACACCTGATTGCTTTGCCAAGTTTAGATCTACGGTAACTTGATTTACTGCAATACGATAAGCCTTAGATGACTCAATTAAAGGGTCCCCTATATACCTAACTAAGACCGATTGTGTTTTACCTGGGGGTATAATCGTCGTCATTGGAATAATAAGAAAATCTTCCTCATTAATCTTGAGCTTTTCTTTGCCTTTACTGTTAATTAAAAGTTCATAGGCAGCAAGTTCTATCGTTAATGGTTCAGTTGTATTATTCATTACTCTAAGTGTTTGCTGTGATCCTGTTCCATTGGTAGCAAGCTCAGCAACCATAGGTTGTACTTGAAATGTAAAACCATAAAATGAAAGTAGTGTTAAGACGAGAAATATTATGATACGCATGTCGATTCCTTCGAAAAAGGGCAGCGAGAGCTGCCCTAATCAATCATATTAGTTAGCGGTAATTGCTAACATTAAAGTATCTGCATAAGTGCCTGCAAATACCGGGTCCTCTGTAACCGTTAATTCAATAGTGCCTGCAATACCACCGGTTGCTAATGCCACTGAACCAGGTTGACTTTGCTCAACACTTTGGTCGTTAATCCCGTTATCAGCGGTTAGTGTGAAAGAGAAAGGATTTGCATTTAACTCTGCTGTGTAACCAACGCCTTGGTCCTCTTGGTCTGCATTTTGAAGATGTCCTTCAGCTGTGGTTAGCGACATTGTCGCACCATCAGCATCGTTACACTGCAAATCAAAGTTGATCATTTTAGTTTGGTCTTTGGCAAGAGCCGGAAAATAAGCGGTTGTGTTGATATTGCTTACTTCACAAATAGATGCGACCGAACCGCCCACATTTAAGTTTTCAGCGAATGCTGCACCTGAAGTTAAAACTGCAATAGCTGTTAGTGTCATTAACTTTTTCATTACTTTATTCCTTATCCGTGTTTTAAAAGTTTTCACTACTTACCTAATCCCGCCAGATACGGAAGAAGGTGTCATATTGATACGCAAGATGTCCCTATACTCTCCTGCATACACTAAAGGTTCTATAAGCTCTAACTGTAATTTTATCTCCTGCTGAAATACAATTTCGTCAACGAAGAACTGATGTGTATCTATTAGTTTGTTTGCTCTGAAAGAGTTATCTAACTGGGCACCTTCAATAGATATATCCACTTTATAATCTTTGACTAATGTACTTTGCTGATGAAGTAAACCACCATATTCAGAGTGCAAAGACACTTGTATTGGTGTATTACAGTTAACAACCAGCTCTGTATTAGCAAATCCGCTATCTGAAAACCAAAGCTCTGTTGAGTTAGCACTAAAGCCACATTTAGCTTTAATTTCTCCTACAAGTGATAAATGAGCTTCATCAGAGGCAAAACATCTTATACACATTAGTAAAATCAACAAAATCGCAGTAATTTTCATAACTAGTCATATTCCTTATGAACTAACTTGTTAATACATCTAAAGCATATAAGAGAATTTTATTTTACTAGGTTGCTTTTTGTTTAACCCTACACAAAAATATTTTTTAGAGTTTACTCGCAGCATTTAGAATCTAAACATTATTATTTTCAATAATAAAAAAATTCTATTTGAAATAAATATTTAAAATATCCATCATTTTAAGAACGCTAAACATTTCACGTAAAAAGTTTCAAAGAGAAAAGAAACTTAAAATAAACGAAAAACTCAAATCTAACTGGTTTTAGTACTCTGCTTAGAAAATTTAAAATTAAAAACTTTTAATAGTCTATGCTTATATTTGACCCCATTTTGCAAGGAGCAAATTTTGAAATTACTCACCCCCTTACGTGCTGCAATTTTAATGGCAGTCGCTGCGGCCTCATTGACCGGATGCCAGCTTACTTCAAGCGAACTACCCGCAATCAGTGATTCAGGAACAAAGAACTCAGGTCACGTAGTGTGGCATGATTTGATCACACCTAATTTGGCACAATCTCAAGCATTTTATGCCAGCGTGTTTGGATGGCAATTTCAAGCCGTTAACGACAGCTACACGCTGGCATCATTAGATGGAAAATTAATTGCTGGTATGGCAGAGCTTGATAATAAACAAAATGCCAGCCATTGGCTGAGCCTTATCAGTAGTAAAGACATCGCTGGCGTTAGTGAAAAAACTATCAAAGCCGGAGGTAAAGTCTTAGTAAGCAGTACCGAAATTAAAGGCCGTGGCACTATTGCTGTATTAGAAGACCCCCAAGGGGCTGTTTTTTCACTGATCAATACAGTTAGTGGTGACCCTGAAACTCAGCAAACTGATAACGGCTGGATTTGGCAAGAAGTATGGAGTGATAACCCAGAGCAGAGCAAAGCCTTTTACCAATCACTTGGTAATTATTCAGCACAAAGTAAACCGCTTAATAATGGCAATTACAGTTACTTAGCCTTAAATGGCAAACCTGCGATTGGCTTTGTAAAAAAACCAGATGCCGAGATAGGTAACACATGGGTGAATTACATTAAAGTAGCCGATGTTGACGCTACCCTATTAAAAGTAACCACCGCAGGCGGCATAGTTCTAATGGCACCAAATGACAAAGTACGAAGTGGCAGCGTCGCCATTATTCGTGATCCAGCGGGTGCTGGTATTGTAATTCAGGAGCAAATGTAATGAATAAAAAAATGATTCGCTTAGTTGCTCTTGCAACTGCAATGTTAGCTTTAAATGCCTGCACCCCCTATGCAAGCCTAGATATTAATGCGCCGTTTAAAGTAGGCCCTGTGTACGTTAACCCGAGTATTGGCATTGGCGGTACACTTTAATCAATTTCAGGGCGCTGCGCTTTAAACAAAGCGCCCTATTCATTAATGTTTTACTTTTAAGCGTTGCACCTGTGTCAGCACATCTTCAGCCTTGGCGCCTAGGAAAACGTAAATTGCCAGTGCAATCAACAGACCTACCACAGCAAACATCATCAATACAGCAGGTATAACGTACTCTGTTTGCCCGAGTGCAGCTTTAAACATGGTTAGTAAGGCTTCTATCGATACTGCAATCAAAATTGTTGAAATAAAACGTGTGATCGTACGTCTTGTTGAGCTGTGGCGAAAAATATCCTTATGCATGAGGATTTCTTCTTCTAGAATGGTTTTGCCTAAATCAAAAATGGCCAACGCTAAAGTAACAAAGATAATAATGGTAAATGGTTTAAGCGGATCTGACTGAGTGTCTTCGCTTATGACTAAATCCACCATTCCAGCAAACACTTTATATAACAGGTAAAGCACCAAACAGAACAAGCAAGCGACAATTAAGCCATAACCTACCTTAAAGTAAGGGGTCATTCTGGCTCGCTTGGTGTCTCCCATAATAAATTCAATCAGCTCTGTTAAACACACATCGATAACCAAAAACTGCTGTTCATCGTTGCTTGAAGGGATTGTTTTGATCACTGAGATACAAAGGTGCTTAGTCGCAGTCGAAATATATGGCGAAGTAAAATGCGGCACGGGTGTTGACGAAGCGAGTAAAAAATAAGGCCGAGCACTTAAGTCCTGCCCAGCCCCAATATGACCCAGTTTCTTGTTGTACTGACGCTTAAAGCAGACATTGTCACCTTGTTGAATGCCTTGTTCATTCAAGCAATATTGCAATTCTAGAAATGGATATTGATTGACAAGCTGTTGATACGCTTGCTTGTTAGTCAATGATGCCTGAACACTGGCAAGTATAGAAAGAAGCAGTTCATGAATGAGCTGTTGTTGCTCTTCATAGCGTTCTATAGCACTTAAATAACTCATTCTGGCCATCTTGCTTCCTCAAAGTAGTGATATCAACTCTAGTTAAGCAAGGAAGACTCCAATTTTTATTTCAATTAATAATCAATTAGTTAATTTCGTGCACGGGAATGACATTAGAATAAAAGCACTATAAAGGTGCGCATTTTATTTTAGGAAGCACTAAAACGAAAAAAGCTGTAACTCAGTGAGTTACAGCTTTTTAATTTTGGTGCGGATGGGGGGACTTGAACCCCCACGGCCGAAGCCACCACCCCCTCAAGATGGCGTGTCTACCAATTCCACCACATCCGCATGCAATTCTGTATGTTGTTAAGCTTTAAGTTTACTTGAGGAATGAAAACTGCTTAACGCTAATTAGCAAAGCTAATTAGTTAGGTACGTCAGACGTTTTATCTTCTGTCGCAGGCACATCAGATTGTGCTGGCGTTACAGTTTCAACAGCTGGCGCAGCTTCTAGGTTTTCCCACTCATCAGTCTTTTTGATTTGACCTGCAGTAAGGTTACCTAGAACAATACTTAGTACGAAGAAGATCGTTGCTAAGATTGTTGTTGTTTTAGTCATGAAGTTACCAGCACCTGATGAGCCAAACACGGTACCAGAAGCGCCAGCACCAAATGATGAACCCATATCTGCGCCTTTACCTTGTTGGATTAAAACCATACCAACTAATGCTAAAGCAACAATTAAATAAACTACTAATAAAATTTCGTACATCTTATACGGTCCCTTTTGCACTTTCACAGATAGCAGTAAATGAATCTGCTTTAAGACTGGCACCACCAATAAGGCCGCCGTCTATATCTGGTTGTGCAAATAATAATTCGCTATTTTTTTCATTCACGCTACCACCATATAAGATGGTTAATTGCTGTGCTACATCGCTATCCGAAGAAGCAATCTTCTCGCGGATAAACTTGTGCACGGCTTGCGCTTGCTCAGGAGAGGCAGTCTTACCTGTGCCAATGGCCCAAACGGGCTCGTATGCTACCACAGAATTCTTCAGTGCTGCTACACCTAATTTGCTAATTACAGCATCAATTTGAGCTGCAACCACTAATTCAGTTTCGTTTGCTTCACGTTGCTGCTCGCTTTCACCCACACATAGGATAGGAGTTAAGCCAACTTGTTGTGCTCGCGCAAACTTATCTGCAACAACGTCATCTGACTCACCGTAAATGCTACGACGTTCAGAATGGCCAACTAACGTATAAGCTGCGCCTAGGTCTTTGACTAGCTGAGCATCTACTTCACCCGTAAATGCGCCTGCTTGATTTTCAGAGACTGTTTGCGAACCAAACGTGACGTTTTGTTGCTGCAAAGAACTCAACAATGGGAATGGTGGAAACACCACTATATCCAGTTCATCCGTTTGAACATTTTTAATAGCAGTTGATAACTGTTCAACAAGCTCTAAAGAGCCGTTCATTTTCCAATTACCTGCGACCATCGGCTTACGTGTTGCCATTATTCCACTCCACATTTGAAAGCGGGCAAGATACTAACTCGACTTGCCCGAAGTTACAAGAGGTTATTGTTATGCCTCGGTTTGTTTGCTCACAGTTTCGACAACTTCAGCTATTTTGCGAGCACTATCAAGTACAACTTTTTCTTGCTCAGCTTCAACCATTACTCGAACAACAGGCTCTGTACCTGATTTTCGAAGTAATACTCGGCCTGTATCACCTAATTGCTCTTCAACATGCGCTACCATCTCAACTACAGCTTGATCTTGCGTTGGATCGGTACCTTGTGGGTAGCGAACATTGATCATTTTCATTGGGTACTTTGTAAAACCTGCCCCTAAGTCTTGCAACGTTTTATTCTGTGCAACCATTGCCGCTAACACTTGCAAGCTTGAGATAATGCCGTCACCCGTGCTGATTAAATCAAGATTTAATACATGGCCTGAGCTCTCACCACCGATTTTCCAGCCATTTTCTTGCAGTAGTTCCATCACGTAGCGGTCGCCTACTTTACTACGAGCAAAGCCAATACCGCGCGCTTTTAATGCATTTTCAAGGCCCATGTTAGACATAACAGTGCCAACAACACCCCCACCTAAAATATCGTCATTAGCGGCTTGGCAAGCAATGATATAAACAATGTCATCACCATCAAATACACGACCATTGTGGTCAACCATCATTACTCGGTCACCATCACCATCGTAGGCAATACCAACATCAGCATTGTGTTCTAATACTTTGCGTTTAAGCGTTTCAACATGGGTTGCACCACACTCTAGGTTGATATTTACCCCGTTTGGCTCACAAGCATGACAGATAACGTCAGCACCTAACTCACGCATTACTGACGGTGCAATGTGGTATGTAGCACCATTTGCGCAATCGAGAACAATTTTTAAGCCTTCAAGCGATAAACCTTGTGGGAATTGGCTCTTACAAAACTCAATGTAGCGACCATCAGCCGTTTCTAAGCGACGGGCCTTACCAAGCTTGTCAGAGGCAACGCAGGTCATTGGCTCATCCATCATAGCTTCAATTTCAAGCTCAACATCATCTGGTAATTTTAAGCCTCTGCTTGAAAAGAATTTAATTCCGTTATCATGGTAAGGGTTATGAGATGCACTAATTACAATACCCGCTTCAGCACGGAACGTTTGCGTAAGATATGCAACCGCCGGCGTTGGCATTGGGCCTAATAAAACAACATCGATACCAGCAGCAATTAAGCCTGCTTCAAGTGAGGTTTCGAGCATGTAGCCAGAAATACGGGTGTCTTTACCAATAATGACTTTTTTGGTGCCAATTTTCGATAATACACGGCCTGCAGCCCAACCAAGCTTTAGGGCAAACTCTGGAGTGATTGGAAATTCACCAACCATGCCACGTACACCGTCCGTGCCAAAATATTTTCTTGTTTTACTCATTTGTAATTCCTTTAATACATGCTTGCCAAACGCTAAGCACATCAACTGTTTCTTGTACGTCATGAACGCGAATGATTTTTGCACCGTTTTGTGCTGCTATCAGCGCGCCTGCAAGGCTTCCCGCTAAGCGTTCATTGGTATCTCTATTTAATAAGTTACCGATCATTGATTTACGAGATAATCCCGCAAGAACCGGTAATTTGAATTGGTTAAATACATCAAACTTATTTAAGATTTGGTAATTATGAGTCAGTGTTTTACCAAAGCCAAAACCTGGATCTAAAATAATACGTTCAGACTGAATGCCCGCTTTCTCACATGCGCCTAAACGCTCTGCAAAGAATTCGTTAATATCAGCAAATAAATCATCATAATGTGGGTTACTTTGCATCGTACGAGGCTGACCTTGCATATGCATTAAACAAATTGCCACCTCAGGGTATTGTGCTAATACCTCTATTGCCCCTGGCTCTTGCAAAGCTCTGACATCATTAATGATATCAGCCCCTGCAATTATCGCTTGGCGCATTACCTCACTTTTGCTGGTATCAATAGAAATAATACAGTCGCTGGATGCTCTTAGCGCTTTAACTAAAGGAATAACGCGATCAAGCTCATCCTCAAGAGATACATCAGGTGCCCCAGGGCGGGTTGACTCACCACCTATATCAATTATTTTTGCGCCTTGATTTAATAACGTTTTAGCTTGTTTGACAGCGCTGTCGAGTTGGCAATAACTACCACCATCAGAGAATGAATCAGGAGTGACATTTAAAATCCCCATAACAACAGGGGAATCGAGGCGTAAAATGCGACCTCGCGGTAATTTAAGAGCGGTCATTTTTACTTAAACTTCCATGCATTTGCTTCACTGGACTACACTGGAATAGTGAGCCAATTTTATGCTACAAAAAAGCCCCGGCATCCGGGGCTTTTGCTTTTTATATTCTAGCGATTATTCAGCTTTGTCATCAAGGCTTGTTTCATCCTTTTTTACTGAATCATCAGATTTAGTTTCATTAACTACAGACTCAGCTTTCGCACTCGGCTTTTTATCGTCTGAACGGCGGTCATGAACATCACGTGGCTCACGTACAGGCTGACGTGCCATTAAGTCATCAATTTGACCCGCATCGATCGTCTCATACTTCATGAGTGCATCTTTCATTGCATGTAAGATATCAATGTTATCTTTAAGGATTTGCTCTGCACGTTGATAGTTACGGTCTGAGAATAAACGAACTTCGCTGTCGATAACTTTTGCTGTTTCATCAGACATGCTCATAGCACGGCTACCGCC
Source organism: Pseudoalteromonas sp. bablab_jr010 (assembly GCF_016464105.1). Taxonomy (NCBI): domain Bacteria; kingdom Pseudomonadati; phylum Pseudomonadota; class Gammaproteobacteria; order Alteromonadales; family Pseudoalteromonadaceae; genus Pseudoalteromonas; species Pseudoalteromonas sp. bablab_jr010. The sequence continues at coordinate 71,325 of NZ_JACDWV010000052.1, forward strand.
GCCACCCATGTACATTTCGTTTTGATCTTCAGCGTAAAGTAACGGACCAAGTTTTTCACTTAGACCCCATTGGGTAACCATTTTACGAGCAATATCGGTTGCACGCTCAATATCGTTACTTGCACCAGTTGTCACTTTATCTTCACCGTAGATAAGTGCTTCAGCGATACGACCACCGTAAAGACTCGAGATCATTGACTCTAATAGCTCTTTTGAATGGCTTACACGATCTTGCTCAGGCAGGTACATAGTGACACCTAAAGCACGACCACGAGGAATGATAGACACTTTATATACTGGATCATGTTCAGGCACCATGCGACCAACAATCGCGTGGCCCGCTTCATGGTAAGCAGTCATTTCTTTTTCCTGCTCACTCATCACCATGGTCTTGCGCTCTGCGCCCATCATGATTTTATCTTTTGCAGCGTCAAATTCTGCCATGCTTACAACGCGTTTGTTACCACGAGCTGCATATAACGCGGCTTCGTTAACTAAGTTTGCAAGGTCAGCACCAGAGAAACCAGGTGTACCACGTGCAATTACCGCAGCTTCAACGTTGTCACCTAATGGCACTTTACGCATGTGAACTTTAAGGATTTGTTCACGGCCTCGAATATCAGGAAGACCAACAACAACTTGACGGTCAAAACGGCCAGGACGTAATAACGCAGGGTCTAATACATCAGGGCGGTTCGTTGCAGCGATAACGATAATACCTTCATTACCTTCAAAGCCGTCCATTTCAACAAGCATTTGGTTAAGTGTTTGCTCACGCTCATCGTGGCCACCACCCATGCCAGCGCCACGTTTACGGCCTACTGCATCGATTTCATCAATAAAGATGATACAAGGTGCTGCTTTTTTAGCTTGCTCGAACATGTCACGTACACGTGATGCACCAACACCAACAAACATTTCTACGAAATCAGAGCCTGAAATTGTGAAAAACGGCACTTTAGCTTCACCAGCTACCGCTTTAGCTAGTAATGTTTTACCTGTACCAGGAGGACCAACCATCAACACACCTTTCGGGATGCTACCACCTAGCTTTTGGAATTTTGATGGGTCACGTAAGAAGTCTACAAGTTCAGTGACATCTTCTTTCGCTTCGTCACAACCAGCAACATCAGCAAACGTTGTTTTAACTTGGTCTTCACTCATCAGGCGCGCTTTACTCTTACCGAAAGACATCGCGCCTTTACCGCCACCACCTTGCATTTGACGCATGAAGAAAATCCACACACCAATAAGCAGTAACATCGGGAACCAAGAGATTAAAATGCTGGCGAGGAATGACTGCTCTTCTGGCTTAACGCCTTTGACATTAACGTTGCTTTTTAAAAGATCATTCAAGATGTCTTTATCATACATAGGCATGATGGTTTGAAAGCGCTCACCATTTGTTTTAGTACCAGTAATCGTACCTGTGGTGCTTTCAATTGAGACTTCTTGGATAGCGCCACTGCGAGCGTCGCTAACAAATTGAGTGTAACTTGTTTGGCGATCTGCCTGATCACCACCATTAAAGCTCTGGAACACTGACATTAGCACTACTGCAATGACCAGCCAGAGTATTAGATTTTTCGCCATATCGCTCAAGGAGTTAACCTCTTGTATCCAATTAATTTAAATTCAACTTAACGCAGCACAACTGTACTACAGTTTGTAACCTGTCGCCACTATATATACTTCCCGAGAGCGGGCACGTGACGCATCGGGCTTTCTAATTTTAACTGCTTTAAAGCTATTACGTACTTCTTGTAAGTATTGATCAAATCCTTCACCTTGGAAGACTTTGACACAAAACGCACCATTTTTCTTTAAAACTTGGTGGCACATATCTAATGCTAATTCGACTAAATACATACTACCCGCTTGGTCCACTGATGTATTACCACTCATATTGGGTGCCATATCAGAAAAAACTACATCAACATTTTTTCCGTCAATACGTGTTAATAGTGCATCAAGTACCGCTTCTTCACGAAAGTCACCTTGCAAGAAATCAACACCTGCTAAGGAATCCATAGGCAAGATATCACAAGCAATAACCTGACCTTTATCACCAACCTTTTCAGCTAAATACTGTGACCAACTTCCTGGCGCAGCACCTAAATCAACCACCGTCATCGATGGTTTGATTAATTTATCTTTGTTTTGAATTTCGTCTAATTTGAATACCGCACGAGAGCGCCAACCTTTCTTTTGCGCTTCGTGAACATAAGGATCGTCAAAATGTTCCTTCAGCCAACGCTTAGAACTGGCTGAATGTTTTTTATTTGCCATAAAATTAATACGTAACTAATTAGTAATATTCTCTAGATGGCGTTAGAATACCCTTAATTCAAGCCATATTCAGCAAAATTTGTAACATGATGAAATTATCGAACAAACAAAAGCAGTTTTTAAAAGGCCAAGCGCACAGTTTAAAACCTGTTGTATTACTTGGTGCAAACGGATTAACCGAAGGCGTTTTAGTTGAAATCGAAAGCGCTCTTGAAATCCATGAGTTAATCAAAGTTAAAGTTCCTACAGATGAACGTGAAACTAAAACATTGATTTTTGATGCAATTGTTCGCGAGACAGGCGCAACAAAACTACAAACAATTGGTCATACAATTGTACTGTATCGTCAAAGCGAAGAGAAAAAGATTCAATTACCGCGCGGTTAATCCTGCCTTGTGGAGTTTCGAATCAGAAAAAGCCAGCAAATTTGCTGGCTTTTTTGTAGGCAAAAATAATTTTCCATTAATTTGTAACTAAACTTTTTTACCTAAGCTATTTTTGCTCTCGCGTGAATTTAAGAACCCGATTGATAAACTCGGTAGTAAGCTCGTTAATTAACCCAGTTTCGGCATTAAGAACTAAGCTAAACCCGATGTTTAGATGCGGAAATACAACAATATCGCTGCGATAACCTTGTACCCAACCGCTATGGTAGTAAAGCACTTCATCATCATAATCATAAACACGCCAACCTAATCCATAATAAGCATCTTTTACATGTTCACGCCAAACCCTACGACGAGTTTCTTTTTTAGTATGTGTGTAAGGGCGGGTTTGTTTGATCAATGCCTCGAGTGGTAATACGTCAGGGTATTGCCCTAACTGTGCATTCAACCAAATCGCCATGTCATTTGCGCTGGCGTTCACTCCTGCAGCCGCAGGCACTTTATAATAGTTTTTCTTCAAGCGTGATGTATACCATCGTTTTCTGCCGCGCACATGAGGGTGAGCATAATTATCATCTTTCACCATCCCCTCAAAACCAACACTCGCATCCGCCATTTTTAATGGTGCAAAAATATACTCCGAAATCCAGTGTGAGTAATCCATCTGTGTTGATTGATAAATCACAGAATCAATCAAGCTAAACATCACATTTTGATAACCGTAACATTCACTTGGTTTGCAGATAGGCTCAACAGTCAATAGCCGCTCGACAATGTCTGGGTAGCTCATACGCGACTCAATTAGGTTATCGTATGCGTTAGGTACCAAGCCACTAGAGTGACTCAATATGTGATAAATTTTTAAGTCATCTTTATAAGCAGTATTAGCAAAAGCAGGAATAAACTTACTGATAGGGTCATCAATATTAAACTCCCCTTGTGCTGCCAGTTTTGCGGTTAATGAACCCGCAAAGGTTTTTGAGACGGATGCCAATCGAAAGCGGGTATGTTTATCGACTCTGCGGCCTTTTTCTATTTTTGTTCGACCAATACCGTTAATAAAATCATCATGACCAATATTTACAATTGCCAATGAGCCACCTGGGATCCCTTTACTTTTTAGTTTTCGGGTGAGGTGTTTATTATAATCAGTAACGAATGTTTGCCATTGCTTATCACTCGAAGCAGCTTCACCACTAACAAAAAGCAGTGTTAAAGAAAAAAGAAAGGAAATTAAAAATAAGCTGTACTTCATTATTTATTTTTTTAAGTCTGTTTAGGAAGTTTCTTATAACATAATATCATGAACTTTTGCCTCGACTAACGTACAATACGCTTAATCTTAATTATTTATGGGTAGATTATTTTTTATGCGCTTATTCGTGCTTTTATTTTTTGTTTTAATTTCAGTCGGTTGCGCCCTTAAACCAGAGCCAGCGCCGTTACTTACAATGCCAAAAAAACCGAGCTTACAGAGCCAGCGTTTTCAAGTTGAGTATCAAACAGAGCATGCATCACCTAAAGTAAAATCGGTACAACTACCAGCTCATACAGTAAGTAAAAATCAAACCGTCATGATAGTTGCCGACAAAACCAGTGTCACAGATACACTGTACTCTCAACTAACTGAGGCACTTACAGCTAAGCAGTTAAAAGTCGTAGCCGAAGGCGCACAAGCAGATTATACCTTATCTATCCATCAGCTTGATCTGGAGCTTATTGAAGAAACAGAATACCAATTGGTGAAACCCAAAAAGCCACTTTCTTTATTCGATGAAGTCGCCAAGCAATACCCTGTTCAACAATGTGCGACTATTTTAGGCCAAGTAAGTATGCGCTTAACTCATAAAAAAACAGGTGATGTCGTGTGGTTTGCAAAATCGTCAATTGATAGCGCAAGCTTTCACCGCGAGCCGCTAATCTACAGCTTTGAGCAACAACAACTAATAAAGAATGAACTTGAAGTAGCCAGTTTTGTGCATGAGCAAAATTCAGAGCAAGCACGTATGGCACGTGTGAATAAAGACGTGACGATACCTGAGTATCAGACCATTACACGCATGGACATGTTAAAAAAAGAACAAGGCCCGTGTACCCGCACTGAAGTTAGTGCTCTTACGCCTATGATGCAATACTATCTTAGCAGTATCTTAATCGATAAAATCAAAGTTCAATAAGTAACTTTCGCTGTTTGTCTGCCCATAGGCAAACAGCGCCCTTCACTATCTCCTCAACATCATTTCATTCGTCTGTTGCTACATTTTTTTACAGATTACAGGAACTCATTAACAATATACTATATGCTATTACCCTTTCTTACAGACAGACAAGGAAGCCACGTTGCGAGCTCAAAGTACCCTATTTTTAATATGTTTAACCTTGCTAAGTACCCCAAGCCTAGCAAGTAATCGCTATTATGCCGACAATACACTAGAGCCTAGCCAAGGGTTCGCGTGGGATTGGGGCATAGGCGCTGGGTATTACATTGAAGACTCGTATCTAATAGGCATGGACTCTTACAATGATGGCTTTGAACCAGATATTCACCTTGCCGTTACTTACAACAATTTTTACCTTGATTATGATCAAAGCCAACTTAGTGGTGGTTTGACTCTGGGTTATAGTGTTATCGACAAATTTGAATGGGGCTTAGACCTAGTAGGCACAAATGTTCAATCTGGTTTTGATGATACAGGCTTAACTTTTTACGGTGACGAAGTCATCGCAGAACTCGAAGGTATAAAAAGCCGTAATTATGATTTTGATGTTGGCCTTCGCCTATCACGCCGTTTCGAAAACTCACAAATCTCATTTGAGTATTTACATGATGTTTCTGGTACCCACAACGGCTGGGTGATGAATTCATTTTTTAGTCAGATTATCCCTTGGCGAAATTGGGAGTTCCGCTCTGGTGTTGGCTTAAGTGCTTACTCTAATGATTTTACTGACTATTACTTTGGAATTTCACCATCAGAATCTTTATTAACACGCCCTGTCTATGATCCTGATACCTCGTACAGTTTAATTTTTGAATTCCATGCTGAATACCCTATAAATAGGCATTGGGTGTTTCTAACTGGCTGGCTTTCAACCTGGTTTTCTAAAGACATTCATCAAAGCCCAATTATTTCGCAAGAGTATCAGCATAAAGCCAAGGTAGGCGTGCGTTATGTTTTTTAAGTATTGTGTAACGTTAACAATATTATTTGCAAAACCCGTGTTTGCCCAAGATCAAGCAAATACAGATAATGCGTTAGTTGCATTGCCTGATACATGCGTAGCCTTACGTGAAGGTAGAAATTGCTTTGCCGAGGTGGATATAACCTGGCAACAACATAATACTGGCAATTACTGCTTACGCAACGCTCAAAGTAAGCACATCATGCAATGCTGGTTAATGCAACAAAAAGGGCTATTTAGATACCAGTTTGATTCTGCTGAAAGTGTTGGTTTCGAGCTAATAAATAGTAATAACGGTAAAGTTGTCGCAAGCACAGAAATACAATTGCAATGGGTCTATAAAAATCGTCAGAAGAAACGACGCTGGCGATTGTTTTAACTAGGAGTGAATAATGGAACATTATGGGACCATCTTATTGGTTGAAGATGATATATCTCTTGCCAACTGGGTTGCAGAATATTTAATCGAACAAGGCTACCAAACAACACTATGTCAACGCGGTGACCAAGTTGTTGAGCAAGTACGTAAAACAAACCCAGACTTGGTTTTGTTAGATATTATGCTACCAGGGCAAGACGGTATTAGTGTGTGCCGTGACTTAAGGCAGTTTTATCAAGCCCCAATTATTATGCTAACCGCTCGTGATGATGAAATGGATGAAGTGATTGGCCTTGAAGTGGGTGCAAGCGATTATATGATGAAGCCCGTTCGTCCCCGTGCATTATTAGCACGTATTAAAGCGGCACTGCGCTCTAAAACTGATACGCAAGAGTCAACAGCCAACTCTGAACTAATAAATGTGGGTAAGTTATCAATTAATACTGAATCACGTACCGTTTACTTGGCAGATGAAGAAGTTCATATTTCAAGTGCTGAATACCTTCTACTCCATTACTTAGCAAGTAATGCAGGCCAAGTTGTATCCCGCGACTCTGTGTTTAAAGCGACGAAAGGTCGAGAGTATGATGGCTTAGACAGAAGTGTGGATGTGCTCATTTCATCGTTACGTAAAAAATTTAATGATGACCCACAACACCCTGAAAAAATTAAAACCATCTGGGGCAAAGGCTATTTACTTGTTGCCACGGCATGGCAATAGCATTGAGCGCCTGTGAAAAAGTTTTATCTTTCGCTACTTGGTAGTGCTTTACTTTCAATCATTGTTTTGGGTTGGCTAATTGATGCTTTCAGTCAGCAAACCCAAGCTCCTCAAGATGTGTTTTCTAGCGAAACACAAATGATTAAAGGGTTTGCAAAACAAATCGCCAAGCTTGACGCTAAACAGCGCGAGCAAGCTATCACGGATATTAATCAAGACTTTGCAGTGCAACTTGAGTATCGCCCGACGCAATCGCTTGCGCTACCTCATTCATTGTTAGCACAAATGACCCAACCTAGCGGTCTGATCCTCGAAGATCAACAAGGCTACTATTTACTTTATAGTGAAGCCGCTTTAGGCACGCACCACTTAAAAATGCGTTTAGATAAAGACTTAACACACGAACAAGGCAACGATGTGTTACTCACCTTGTTGTTCTACGCTGGGTTATGCGTATTTATGGGCTTTATCATTGCGCCACTAGCCAAGCGTTTAACCGTTTTAAACGAAGCAGCAAAACGCTTTGCCAAAGGCGATTTAAAAAGTCGTATTCACTTATCTCATTTTACCTATATCAAAGATGTTGAGCTAACATTCAACCGTATGGCTAGCCAAATCGAAAAACTGCTTGATGAGAATAAGTTGATGGCATCGAGTTTATCTCACGATATTCGCACACCTATCGCCTGCTTGCGGTTTGGTCTTGAAGCAGCGCAAGATTGTAGTAGTGAAGAAAAGCGCCTTGAGTATCTTGCTCGCATGGAAAACGACTTAGATCAAATGGAGTCAATGCTAAAGAGTTATCTGGCATTTGCTACCCTTGAGCAAAAAGCGAATCAATTGACCTTCAATCATTCTGATTTAGAAACCTACATCCTTACACTCATTCATCAAATTGAACCTAAAGTAGAACAACATGGCTTACGCATTAATCACCGCGTTGAAGGCGATGATATTTGTGCTGATTTGCACTGGTTAGCTCGGGCCATTGTTAATTTATTAAGTAATGCTTGCGACTTTGCTGAATCTGAAATTTTACTCAGTGCAACCAGTACCAGTGAACTCGTTACCATAAAGATTGAAGATGACGGCCCGGGTGTCAGCGAACAAAACTGGCAAAAAGTATTTAGTCCATTTTTCCAAGAACAAACACATCGAAATCGGGATGGAGAAAGCTACGGGCTAGGTTTAGCCATTGTCGCTAAAGTTGCTGACTGGCACCACGGCACCGTCAGCGTTACAAAGAGCGAACAGCTCAGAGGCGCGTGTTTTACTCTTTCAATTCAAAATAAAAGCCTTTAAACATGTTTCAATTACGTTAATTGTCTCGTATTGTAGAGAACAATTGCACGAAATGTACGCTGACTTCAAAGATAACAATATATAGAACGAATTTGACCTAGATTAACCCTTTTTATTTAGCGTTAATTAAAGTAGATTGTCAGCGCCGTCACAAATAGAGAAGTAACAACAATATGAGCGCATCACGTGGGGAGTTCAGCTCCCGCTTTGGATTTATTATGGCTGCAGCAGGCTCTGCTGTTGGCTTAGGAAATATTTGGGGTTTCCCAACACAAACTGCAAGTAATGGCGGTGCCGCATTTTTAGTGGCTTATTTAGTGTTAGCATTTTGTCTTGCTTATCCTGCTTTAATGGCTGAGTTAGTGATTGGTCGTCATGGTCAAGCTAATGCAGTTACTTCACTTCGAAAAGTAACAAATCAAGCATGGCAAAAAAAGTTTGCCTTCATAGTTGGCTTTGGCGGTATTATTTGTGCAGGCCTAATCCTAAGCTTCTATGCGATAGTGGCTGGCTGGATGCTGAGCGCTACACTTGAACCCGCAGCACAATTAGTGGGGCAAGAGCAAGCTAGCAGTTGGCTTAGTGAGCAGTCACTATCAAGAAACCTTATATTTACTGCTACATTTATTATTTTAACCGTTGCGATTATCTCTAAAGGCGTCGAAAACGGCATTGAAAAATGGTCGAAGCGCTTAATGCCTGCCCTGTTAGGTATTTTGTTTATGCTGATCATCTATGTAATGACTCAAGATGGCGCAATGGCAGGCCTAAAAGCGTATTTAGTGCCAGACTTTTCATCGATTTTAAACCCTGAGTTATTAGTGAATGCGTTAGGGCAAGCATTTTTCTCACTATCGCTTGGTACCAGCGTAATGATCATCTACGGCTCATACATCAGCAAAAAGGAGAACTTAGTATCGTTAGGCGCTTATGTGACTTTAATCGATGTGTTCATTGCATTTGTTGCCGGTTTACTTATTATTCCTGCGATGTATGTAGCCCAGGCACAAGGTGTTGAGATTTTCTCTGCAGAAGGTGCACTACTTTCAGAAGATACCTTAGTATTCCAAGTGTTACCGGCGCTTTTCACCAGCATGGGTGATGTGGGTATTTTTGTTGGTTTTGCTTTTTTCGCGTTAATGAGTATTGCAGCATTAACGTCATCAATTTCGATGCTAGAAGCACCTGTTTCTTATGCTGTTGAACGTTTTGCGCTAAAGCGAGTACAAGCGACTTGGATCATTGGCGGTATTATTGCCCTTATCAGTTTTACAATTGTCTTTAACCTAGGCACCTTGTTTGGCTTTGTGATCACCTTAACAACTAAGATTGGTCAACCTATTCTAGGCTTAATGTGTTGTATTTTTGTTGGTTGGATTTGGCATCGCGGGTCGTTACTAAAAGAAATTCAACAAGGGTGCCCAGAAGCTGCTAGTAGTTTCTTTTGGAAAGTATGGCCATGGTATATCAAGTTTATTTGCCCACTCGCCATTGCACTCGTATTCGCTAACTCTTTGTTAAGCTAGTAAGCATTTATGTTTGAAGTGGCCCCATAGGCTACTTCAAACACATATCCTGATGTGGAATACCATCTTCTAGGTAATCATCGCCCACATTTTCAAAACCAAATTGCTGATAAAACCCTGTTAGGTAACACTGAGCACCAATCATAATCGCTTTATCAGGCCAATGCCTCTTACATGTATCAATCGCGGTTTGCACTAGCTTGCTTGCGAGTCCTTCACCACGAAATTGCTCTGCTACCAGCACACGACCAAATGCGCTAAATTGCTCATTCTTTTTATAGCATCGTGCATAGGCTGCCACCTGCAGGCCTTTGAACAAGAACACATGTTGGGTCAGTGCATTGTTATCCACTTCGTCAATTTCTGGGTAAGGGCAAGTTTGCTCTACCACAAATACATCAACCCGCGCCCGTAAAATGGCAAATAACTCATCTTTACTGAGTTCGTTATAACTTTTAATTGAAAACATAATGCTCCTTAATGAAAACAAAAAACCCAGCCGTAGCTGGGTTTTAACTCGCTATTCAGTCGTTAATCTTTAAGCAAATAATCGCTCTAGCTGATCACACAGCTGCGATAGGTTTACATGATCATGCTCAATAGTTAAATCGACATAACCGTCCCCTCTAAAGGCACGGTCAAGCTCGATTAATACATGAGTTTTATGTGCTTCAGGCACAAATGATAGTTCAATCTCTTGTAAGCCAAAAAGGCTTCGGCTATTTGGACGATATTCAAGTTCTTGATAACAGCCTGAATGCGATTGAAAAGTAGGCGCTTTTAAATAACCCTTTTCTACATCTGCTTTCACTAAGCTAAAACCAAGTCTATCCATCGCTTCCATTAACGTGCTTACAGCGTCATTAGGATAAATGTGTAATGCATCACGATCAGTTGGATCAAGGGCTAGATCAATGTCTAAGCCTGTTTCAAGCCAAACATGCGATTGGTTATAACCAGCGTTAATTTCAGTGATCGGGGTTTCAGAATGTAGGCGTGCTTCAAATGGGATATGCTTTTCAGCGCCCGCTGCAATCATGCCAATATCTGTAATTCGCCATTTTTCTATCACATGGTTTGTAAAATACTCACCGTCATCACTTTCAACTTTCACACGGGTCATAAGTGCTAGGTCTAAACCCGAAATTTCTTGATCAACATCACCACCTTTGATGACTATCACGGCATTAAATTTTTGACCAGGTTGTAAATGCTCTGTCTCAAGTACAGTGTCAACTTTTGCTGCACCAATACCTACTGATGCAAGGATTTTCTTAAACATCTATTCTCCTTAAGCCAGCTTCTTAGTTATGGCTTAAATTCCTTTGTTAATGCATCTTAACCACAATTAAAAGCTATTGTCAGCGAAAAAATGTTGCTTTTGGCGGATTAATCAATAAATCATGGATAAGTGCTTATTTTTTGAACTCTTCTTGCTCGATATTGTTTTCCAATAACGAATATTTCGCTACACTGCTAGCAAATGAAGCTAAAAGAACAATTATGGAACTTATCTACTTTGCTACCGCTTTCGTGTTTGGCTTTGCCATTTATCAATTAAAGCTACCTCCTCTCATCGGCTTTTTATTAGCAGGCTTTGCGCTTAATCTTTATGGCTATAAAACAACCGAACTACTAAATACATTAGCAAACCTTGGTGTAACACTATTACTTTTTAGCATAGGTCTAAAACTTAAAGTGTCTAATTTAATGAAACCGCAAGTGTGGGCGCCTGCCTCAATGCACATTGTTCTGAGCAGCACGCTGTTTAGTGGTTTTATGTTACTGCTAGGTGCCCTTGCACTGCCTTTATTTAGTGAACTTACTTGGCAAAGTGCATTGTTAGTCGGCTTTGCTTTTAGCTTTTCAAGTACCGTATTTGCCGTAAAAGTATTGGAAGAACGCGGTGAGATGGCAAGCCTGCATGGTAAAATCGCCATTGGCATTCTAGTTATGCAAGATATCTTCGCTGTTATCTTCTTAGCCATCAGTACAGGTAAAGCACCGAACATGTGGGCACTGGCATTATTAGTGGGATTGCCTATTTTACGTCCAGTGATGTTTTGGGTATTAAATCGCTCAAAACACGGTGAACTATTACCTTTATTCGGGTTTTTCTTTGCACTAGTTTTAGGTTACCAAGCATTTGAATTTGCAGGTCTTAAAGGTGATTTAGGTGCGTTGATTATCGGTATGATGTTCGCATCACACAAAAAAGCAGGTGAGTTATCAAAGTCATTACTGAATTTAAAAGATGTGTTACTGGTTGGCTTTTTCTTAAATATTGGTTTGAATGCCGAACTGACAAGTCACGCAGTGATTGTTGCACTTATCATTATACTCGTCTTGCCACTAAAAGTTGCACTTTATTATGTACTGACAAACGCATTTAAGTTACGTGCTCGTACTTCGTTATTAAGTGCATTTAGCTTAGCCAATTACAGTGAGTTTGGCCTGATCGTTTGCGCAGTTGCAGCTACCAGCAATTTAATTACTTCTGAATGGCTGGCAGTTATGGCTATTGCAGTTTCAATCACATTTGTTTTAGCCTCGCCTCTTAACAAACGATCTAATGAGATTTATGTCAAAATCGAACATTGGCTACTTAAATTTGAAAGTGACAGCCGTCTTGCTGAGGAACTACCTGTTAATTTAAATGATACTAAAATCGTGATATTTGGCATGGGCCGTATTGGCACAGGTGCTTATGAAACGATTAGCCAAACCCATCCAAATCTTGTCGCGGGTATTGATATCAAACCTGATGTAGTAGAAAAGCACATCAAACGTGGTCGTCGGGTATTACTCGCTGATGCAACAGACCCTGATTTTTGGCAACGTGTAAATCATTCACATGTCGGTATGGTAATGCTCGCTATGCCTAAACATATGCAGAATATTTTTGCTTTGGAGCAACTACGAGCCTCAGGTTATCAAGGACAAGTTACTGCAATTGCCAATTATCCAGATCAGCAAAAAGAACTAGAAGATATGGGCGTTGACTCTACTTATAACTTTTATTTAGAGGCAGGAAGTGGTTTTGCAGAGCATGTAAAGCAAAAACTTTTTTCTTAGCACCTAAAATAATTATTGGTACTTAAGGATGGTGCCAATAATTATCTCTAAAATTTTCAGCAAGTTGCATAGTCAGGTTAAAATCACCTGTTTTTTAGTTCCCTTTATTAGGTCAACTCTATTTACAAAGCTTTACATGTAGATTAGCAATCACCAATAAAAAAAGAGTAGAATCCTAAGAGTACTAATAGCTTAGTATCTATTTTTAACACAAAGAAGTGACACAGTATAAGCATATTACGACTAGCATATGCGTAACTGTAAACTGATTAGGGTTGTTTAAATGAAGAATAAGTTTACCAACGAAGTTTTGGCAGACACGGATGATGCGCGTTCTGGGAAACTTTCAGACATTCAGCAGCAGCTTGATGAATTACAACAAAATGGCATGACCCCAATGGATATAAGGGCGGTGCTTTTTAACAAGATGCTCGATATCTATCAGGTACCTAATGATCACTTTCTGAGAGATGCAGAAACACCAGAAAGAATTGATGATCCGTCTATTGCATTGCAATTGCAACAGCTCGGTTTTTCAAAAAAACCTCGATATCAATTACACTAACTACTAGGCATTACTCTAGTAGTATCTATTCTGAGGGCCTACCTCCCTCACTAAATAGGCTGTTTCTTGCCCGTCACAGCCTATTTTCTCTCTTATTTTTACCGTATCATCTAACTTTAAAGTTTCTTTGAGATAAAGATGGATACAGCTGAACTCAAACGTGCCATAAATACTAAGATGCCATTTGGAAAGTATGCTGGCCGCCCTTTATTGTTACTCCCTGAGCCTTATTTAGTTTGGTTTAAACAGCAAGGATTTCCAGACTCTAAATTAGGAGCACAACTGGCGATGATGTATGAAGTGAAGCTAAATGGCCTAGAAAAAATGCTCATGCCATTATTAAATGAAAATAATTAAACTTTTTACGAACTTTTATAAATTGGTGCGGTCTATTACTTTGCTACTTGTTTATTTTTGGTTTTAATCTTTAAAAAGCGCCCTAGGCGCTTTTTTTATGCCTGCAATTTAGAGCGAGTTACTTTTAAATAAATGAATCGTAAATTTAGCTCCACCTAATGGTGAATCACACACCTCAGACTGCCCTTGATGCCAACTAACAATTTTAGCAACAATCGCAAGGCCTAAGCCAAAGCCGCCGGTTTTCTTGTCACGGCTTTTATCTAGACGAGTAAATGGCTTAAAAATACTTTGCCACTCAGACTTAGCTATCCCTGGGCCGTCGTCTTCAACACTTATTTGTATTGAATCACCCAACTCTTCAAGGCTGACATGAATTTTATGGTTTGCGTATTTTTGTGCATTGCCTAATAAATTTTGAATACAACGCGCCATAAAATGCTCGTCACACTCATAGTAAAGCTGCCTAGGCGCACTCACTGCTACATCGATATCAGTAGCAAATTCGAGCTTATTCACGACACTGTTAATAAGCGCTGTAAGGTCACACGAACGTGGCTTTAAGCTTGGTTGATGCGAATCAAGTCGTGCGTATTCAAGCATCTCAGACACTAGCGCTTCAAGCTCAGCAATATCAGCCTGCATATTATCTATATAACTATAAGATTTCTCATTTTCAATTTGCTCTTCAAGCATAGCAACGGCAAACTTTAAACGCGCCAACGGCGTTCTAAACTCATGAGAAACAGAAGAAGTCAGTTCTTGCTGCGCAGCTAGTAGGTACTGAATACGCTCTTGCATAGCATTAAGCGTGCCTGTAATTGGCAAAAAAAATGATTTAGATGCATCACGCAATTCGAAATCTTGCGAGCCGCCTACCGCCTCACAAGCTAAAGTGAGTTTGTTAAAGTCTCGCCAAAGTAACAAGCTCCAAAGACCAATAGGAAGACCAATAATGGCTAGTAATAAAAAATAGGGCCAAACAGAGCTAAAGTTAGGATTTGATATTGAGAGTGGACCAACTTGTAATAGCTGAGTCTCATTAATAGTAATGTACCAAATTACCTTCTGCTGCTGATTAAAAAGATACAGATAGTGATCATTTTGTAATTGTGTTTTGAGGTTTGTTGGTAGGGCGAGATCAGTTAAATCAATTAGCTCGCTATTAAACTCTTGCTGTAATTTAGCTAAGCCATTGTCAGTTTGACTTAATAGCCATAATGATTTACCAAACTCTTGATCTAGAGCGATTTGTTGCTGTGTGTCTTCATAGGGCCATAACTGCTCTATGACCCCACTAACAAGAAACAGAGAAACTATTATGTAAAGATATAAGCTAGCAAACAGTTTCCCCATTAATGATTACATATCCCATGCATCAGAAACGAACAGGTAACCTTGCCCCCAAACTGTTTTAATTCGGTATGGTTTATCACTGTTATCACCTAATTTCTTACGGATACGCGATACACGTACGTCAACGGTTCGGTCTAAACCATCATATTGACGACCAATCATATGTTGATGAACATGCTCACGACTTAACACTTCACCTGCATTTGAAGCAAGCAACCAAAGCAGCTCAAATTCATGAGAAGTCAGTGTAATTTCACTGCCTTTAAGTGTAACAATGCGGCTAGTTTTATCAATGGTTAAATCGCCAAAGCTAAGCTCTTCTGGTGCTTTGTTTGTAGCTTGACCACGGCGTAACAATGCGTTGATGCGCGCTAATAATACGCGTGGTTCTGCAGGCTTAATAACATAATCGTCTGCACCTAGTTCAAGCCCAATTACTTGATCAAAGTCTTCACCTTTTGCTGTAAGCATTAGAATTGGTAAGTTGAATTTATCGCGTACCTGACGGCAAACACTAAAGCCATCTTTACCCGGTAACATGACATCTAAAATCATTAAATCAACTGGATTGTTCTCAAGGTATTCGAAAACTTCATCGCCGCGTTCAAGGACCGCAACATCCAATCCATTATGCTGAAGGTAATCGCGTGTTAACTGCTGTAAGCCGAGATCATCTTCAACAAGTAAAATCTTTGCCATTGGTTGCTCCTGATTTAAAAAAAGCTCCACGGTGAACGTAACCTACGCCTCGTTGTTTTTGCTTCAGTGCTTTGCACTTCGACTTTTGTGGTCGCAACTTTGCTCCCCGTGTGCGGATTGACTAAGGAGTATATTGTTTCAACCTGAACCCGCGCTTTATGGCTATAAAGCCCATTATTACTATCAGTCCAGCATTGAATTTGCTGGTTATTTTGGTATAAACACAGATCTTGAGGTTGAGCAGTTTTCCAGCTAATTTTTAATTCAAGATCACAAAATTCGTGCTGTTGTAATACAACACACACTTTTGGTGTGATATCAAACTGAGTCGCTTGTGCATAGCTTGGGGGAGCCCAAATAACAGCAACAAACACACACAGACTAAAAACAAAATACTTCATATTAAAAAATATGATTGAATCCTATAAAAGCAGTCATCGAATACGTGTGTTCAAAAAGCGGACTGTCATCCACGGCTGAGTAGTCATAATATGCTAAATGAAAACGAAGAGAGTTAGTCTCACCTAGAGGCCAACGGGCGTCGATTTTAGCATAAGGTTGCCAGCTACTGCCAACCTCTATTTCTCCGTATGATGATTCTTCGGCCGATAAACCATAAAAATAATCATTTAATTCGTTCGATTTATACCAAACACCTAAGCTCGGTGCGATACTTAAACGACCTAACTGATGGTGAGATTGCCATTGTAAGGCACTGCGAGCCCCTTTATAAACCCCGGAGACATCAGCTAGAACCTGAACAGAGAATACATGATTACTGCGGATATAGTGATAACTCAAGCCCGCATCTAAAGCCCAGCGTCTTTTTTTTACGTCATTTGTTGTGACAACAGACTTTTCAACTAATTCATCACTACTCGTTGATTCAACAACGAAGCTATTTGACGTTTGCAAGGCAAATACATTACTAGGATGAAAATCTATAAAAAAACGGGTCTCGGGGTTAAATTCAGTGACAATGTTAACAACATGTGTGTCGCTTTCATGAAGGGAATAGCCTAAGCGACCATTATCAAAAAACCATTGTTCACCATAAAAAGCAACCTCTGGTAGCAGTATTAAAGGTAAATTGTCACCTCCATGCAATGGGTTTGTGATTACCCCAGCCCCAGTATTAACACTTAAGTGCCACTGCTCAGTATCAATTTGTTGATTTGCCATACGGCTTTCACGTTCAGTGCGAGTAGAATCATCAGCATACGCTTGACCCACACATACTAGCGCCAAAGCATAGAAAACTACGCAGAACCTGATCGTTAGAAACTTCATTATTATTTTACGACCAAAGAAAATTTTGCAATGTCAGCATAATATCAAGATGTGAACAAACTGTCCTCAGCAGGTTACAAGTATTCACAAATTTGATACATATTTCGATTAAGTTTGTTACTCCTCGACAATCTCTATGCGATTGCGACCATGTTCTTTAGCTAAGTAAAGCGCCTTATCAGCTTTAGCAATGAGCTGTTCAGGGTTACTATTTTTAGCTTTTATCGCAATACCAAAACTAGCCGTTACTTGACTCAACACCTTATCAGAATTTGGCTTCTTGATTTGTAATTTAGCGATAGTTTGGCGAAGTAGCTGTGTGAAATTAGTCATATCACTAATACTTGCAAACTGGGCCGTAAAGCAAAATTCTTCACCACCGTAACGATAGACTTGGCCAATACTGGAAACATGCTTTAATAGCTTAGCAGACACTGCTCGTAATACTTGGTCCCCTTTTTGATGTCCAAAGTTATCATTAAATGATTTGAAATGATCAATATCTATCATGGTTAATACTGATACTTGAGCTAATTCATTGTTTTTACAAAAACGCTTTATATCTTCATCAAACTTGCCACGATTCAATAACCCTGTTAATGGATCTCTTTGCGCTTTATCTTTCGATCTAATCAACTCTTGTTTTAAGTCGGTAATTTCTGCATAAGCTTGTGCTAATTGATTTTGAAAGTCCTGTGCCCTACTTTGTAAGGTCGCTGACTCATCACTTAGGCGTTCTACACAATCAAGTACATCATCAAAGCCTGTTTCTTGGCTGATATCTGCATTTTTTAGTTTCAAATGGCATTCTTGAAGCGTTTGGTTAAACTCTGTTGAGTAATTTATTGCTTCATTGATGTCTTGATGTACCTTTCCAACAACATCATTAAAACCACCTGATAACTGATAAAACAATGCTAAATCATCACTAGATAGAAACTGGTTGAACAGCGCTTTAGCATGCTCGTGGCTGCACGTTTTAAATTCATCAATAATTTTATCTAAAGCATCATTAAGTTCGGGGGTTTTATTGCTGACATACGCATACCAAATCGCATAATTTAGCGGTGTTATTGGCATCTTGTACTTAACCATGAGAGGAATAGCTTGTTTTAAACAGTGACTTGAATAACTTAGTGAATGCTCGGCTTGCGCAGAAAGTATCATGATTCTAGGCCATGAAAATTTTATTATTTTAAATTACGTTAACAACACCTTGAAAAAAAGCAATAAAAATGGATTTTATCCATTTAAAACCAGTAAAAAACACGAAAAATAAATGCAAAAACCAATACTAAATAACTATCAAAAATTAAACCTTTTATACCAACATCAAATCGTTAACGCTAAATAGCTTGCTGAGTAAGTGATTGAGCAATACTCCAGATAGCATTGAGCGCAGGATCATGGCGCTCTTTATTCAAAACAGCTAAACCAATTTCGAAACCAGCAACAGTCTGCTCAGCATCACTTACGATTTGCACTTTATCTTTAAGCGGACTGTTGTCCAAAACTATCTTTGGCACCATGGCAATACCTAAACCTAAGCTCACCATAGACACCATCGCTTCATGGCCTGCAACCTGAGCGTAAATTCGGCCGTGAATATTCTTTTTACGCCACCACTGCTCAAGACGTTGCCTTGATAATCCTTGCTCAGCAACAATAAACTCTAAATCTGACCAATCAATTTGTTCACTGGCAGAAAGCTTTTCGCTGATCGGGCACGCTATTTTTGGTGCTATCAATACTAATGGTGAGTACCCGACACTGGTAAAGGCAATTTGCCCAGGTAGCTTTAAAGGTTTTGCGGCAATTGCCATATCTTCATGGCCATCTAAAACACGGTTTATTGCAAGAGCGGGATCACCGGTATTAAGGGTAATTTCAATAAATGGATGTTGCATTCGCAATTGCTCAAGTATTTGATGTAAAAAACTATATGAGGCAGTTACAGAGCAATAAATACTGACATTGCCATAAACATGCTGTTGCGGCTCTTGCACATTAGCCTTAAAACGATGCCAGTTAGCCAGCGTCGCATTTGCGTACTCAATGAATGACTCACCTTCGCGAGTTAATTTGACAGTGCGATTATCCCGATTAAACAACACCACCCCAACTTCTTCTTCGAGCTGTTTAATATTACGGCTTAAAGTTGGCGCACTGATATGGCAAAGCTCACTCGCTCTGGCAAAGTGTAGCGTCTTGGCTAACGCTAAAAAGTAATTAAGATGTTTGTGATCCATACCGCCACCATTTCATTTTATGAAATACTTTAATTCAAATATATCATTTTACGCAAGGTAAAAAATTGCATAGTGTTAATACATACAAAGAACATCACGTCGGTTCTTTGATTTTCTAACAAAATTGTATTTATAGGACACTAACAATGGCGAATTATTTTAATACTCTTCCTTTGAGAGAGCAGTTAGCGCAATTAGCGCAGTGTGAATTTATGGACCCAGCAGAGTTTGCTGATGGTGTAGACGCTTTAAAAGGGAAAAAACTCGTTATTGTCGGTTGTGGCGCACAAGGCCTTAACCAAGGTTTAAATTTACGTGACTCAGGCTTAGATGTTTCTTATACATTACGTGAATCAGCAATTACTGAGCGCCGTCAATCTTTCTTAAACGCATCTGAAAACGGTTTTACTGTAGGCACGTATGAAGAGCTTATTCCAACAGCAGATGTAGTTTTAAACTTAACACCTGATAAACAACATACGGCTGTTGTAAATGCCATCATGCCATTAATGAAACAAGGTGCAACACTTGCTTATTCACACGGCTTCAACATTGTTGAAGAAGGCATGCAAATCCGTGAAGATCTAACTGTTATTATGGTTGCACCTAAGTGCCCTGGTTCAGAAGTACGTGAAGAGTACAAACGTGGCTTTGGCGTACCAACATTAATCGCGGTTCACCCAGAAAACGACCCTCAAGGCCATGGTTTAGCGCAAGCTAAAGCGTATGCAGCAGGTACCGGTGGTCATCGTGCGGGTGTACTAAAATCATCATTCATTGCAGAAGTTAAATCTGACTTAATGGGTGAGCAGACGATTCTATGTGGCATGTTACAAACTGGTTCACTACTTTGCTTCGATAAAATGGTCGAAAAAGGCATTGATGCAAGTTACGCGTCAAAACTAATCCAATATGGTTGGGAAGTGATCACTGAAGCACTTAAGTATGGTGGTGTAACTAACATGCTTGACCGTTTATCAAACCCAGCAAAAGTGAAATCATTTGAATTAAGTGAAGAGCTTAAAACAATCATGCGCCCACTTTATAACAAGCATATGGACGATATCATCAGTGGCGAATTCTCACGCGGTATGATGGCTGATTGGGCTGAAGATGACGCAAAATTACTCTCATGGCGCGCAGAAACTGCCGAAACTGCATTCGAAAAGCAACAAAATACCGACCAAGAAATCAGCGAGCAAACATTCTTCGACCAAGGTATTTTAATGGTTGCAATGGTTAAAGCAGGTGTTGAGCTTGCCTTCGAAACCATGACTGCAGCAGGTATCATCGCAGAATCTGCTTACTATGAATCACTACACGAAACGCCGCTTATCGCAAACACTATTGCTCGTAAGAAGCTTTTCGAAATGAACCGAACTATTTCAGATACTGCAGAGTATGGCTGTTACTTATACAACCACGCGTGTTTACCACTTTTACAAGACTTTATGAAAGACATCGATACAGATGTTATTGGTAAAGGTCTTGATAGTGCGAGCAACCAAGTCGATAACCAAACCTTGATTGCCGTGAATAAAGCACTACGCGAGCACCCGGTTGAAATCATTGGTAGCAAACTACGTGGTTACATGTCAGCAATGAAGAAAATTGTTTAACCCTGGAAAGTAAGTTTCGCTTGTTAGAAACCAAGCCCAATTGCTTATATGCTTTGGGCTTTTTTTTTGTCCCTACATTGATTCGTCATCTGTAAAGTGTATGCTAAAATTACTGACTTAAATGTTGTAAACTAAGACACTTTCATGGCGTTAAATCAATTCACCATCACTAAAAAAATTACCCTACTTGGCAGTTCTATCGCCCTCATTGTTGCTGCGTTAATCGGCGCAACAGCGATATACAGTGCAAAACAAATCATTGAACAGCGAATGATTGAATCGGAACTACCGAGCAAACTACAAGCAATTGATAATTATATTACTCACGATATAAATCAAATGATCAGTGCAGCTGAGCAACTCTCCAGTAACGAGTTTGTATTAGAGTGGGCTAACTCTGGAAATACAGATGATAAAACACTGCTAAAAGAGCTTAACCGCCTTGTTACCCAGTACGATCTAGCAACGGCTTCTTGGGCTAACCGTGAAACAGCACAATATTGGAACCAAGACGGTTTCTTGCGCGTTTTAACTAAAGAGCAAGATGGTTGGTTTTTCGCGTTTACTAACACCGCACAACCCTTTTCGATCAGTATCTATCAAGAGTCACCGACTGATGTAAAAATGTTTGTGAACCACCAGCAAACTAATGGCATTGGTTTAGCAGGCCTTGCAAAAAGTATCGACGATATGCAGGGCATGCTTAAACGCTTTCAAATAGAAGAAACCGGTTTTGTATTTGTTGCAGATAAAAACGGCCTAATTCAGCTGCATAAAGACGAAAACAAAGTCGCTAAAGCTAAGTTGGATGACGTTTACAAAACGGACATCACACGGGCCCTACTAACGCAAAGCGACTTCAATTTACAAGAAATCAACCTTAATGGTGAAGCAACCTTAGTGGCGGCAAGCCCAATTAAAAACACTGATTTGTTTGTTATTGCCCAAGTGCCAAAGCACGAAGTGTTTTCGAGCATTCAAGTTTTACAATGGCAAATCATCAGCTTTGCGATTGTGATTGCGTTGATTGCAAGCTTTGCAGGTTTAGTATTGGCACGTACGCTTTCATCGCCGC
The DNA here is from genome assembly GCF_016464105.1 of Pseudoalteromonas sp. bablab_jr010. NCBI lineage: Bacteria > Pseudomonadati > Pseudomonadota > Gammaproteobacteria > Alteromonadales > Pseudoalteromonadaceae > Pseudoalteromonas > Pseudoalteromonas sp. bablab_jr010. Next base: position 93,393 of record NZ_JACDWV010000052.1, read on the forward strand.
TGTCGAAAATGGCTGAGTTGTTCACCCGTTTAGGCTCTGGTGATGCTAATTTAGCGTATAGACTTCCTGACTCTGAGCAACCTGAACTTGCAAACTTATCAGCGGGCTTTAACCAATTTATCTCTAAGATTGAAACTGCAATTAGCCAAGTTGCTCAAGAAAGTAGTGAAATTAGACAAAGCGCCGATCATGTGTTTCAGCAAGCACAAAAGAACTCAGTGGCGCTTGATAATCAAAAAGAGCAAACTATCTCGGTTGCTGCGGCGATTAATGAAATGGGTGCAACAGTGCAAGAAATTGCCTCAAGCGCAGCGAACACGGCTAAGCTCACTGAGAATAGCAAGCAAAACACTGAACAAAGCCATACTCAGGTAACGCAAAGTAAAGAAGCAATAATTGAATTGGCATGTGATATCGATAATATCACCGAGCAAGTAAACGAGCTGGCAAACAAAACACAAGCGATTGCCAGTATTGTCGACTCTATCAGAGGGATTTCGGAGCAAACCAACCTATTAGCACTTAATGCGGCAATTGAGTCTGCTCGTGCGGGTGAGCACGGTCGAGGCTTTGCTGTTGTAGCTGATGAAGTTAGAGCGCTTGCAAATCGCACGTCGCAATCAACAACTGAAATTCAAACCATGATCAGTGAACTAACAAATACGTCTGATTTAGTGGTTAATCATATCAATCATTCGAAATCACAAGCTCAATTGAGCGTTGATGCAATGCAGAGTTCTGTTGAATTACTTAATGCCATTAACGATGCTGCCAATGAAATAAACGATATGGCAACCTTAATCGCAACTGCAACTGAAGAGCAAAGTAATGTAGTGGCAGATGTCGGTCGTAACATTGAGCAAATAAGTGACATTAGTGATAACGTTATGCGTGAACAAATTGATAGTGAACAAGCAATCAAAGACTTAGCAAACAGTGCGCAAACCCTTGATGACCTTGTTGCAACTTTTGATAAACGCTGACACGTTTTGTAACAGTTAACCCTGACCCTTTTTCATTCACGGCCTATACTTAAATGGTATTAGGCCAAGAATTAAGAGGGTCAAATGAAATTACCTAGCATTGTTTTCGCCTCAAGCTTTTGCTTATTAACAGCGTGTAGTAGTACAGAAAATAACACCGCCCCACCACCACTTGCTTTGGTGCAAAGTAATACGTTTACCCAAACCTCAGTTGAAACCCAACAAGAAATTTTTGCATTAAGCAAACATGTCAAACAACAACTTGACAGTACTTTTCCCAAAGATGGTCGATCATTGCAAAGTACTAAAGGCTTACTCAGGTTTCTATTACAAAATGGCGATGCGTCTTTATCTTATCAATCTGGTGCGACCTTAACGGCCAATCAAGCCTACGAAAATTTAAATGCTAACTGTTTATCGTTATCGATTTTAGCCTACAGCCTCGCTGACTATCTTGGCCTCGAAGGGCAATTTCAAAAAGTGCATATCCCAGAGTATTGGGCGCTGGATAATGGTTTTAACTTACTCACAGGGCATATCAATTTGAAAGTGAGTGAATCAACAAAACAAGTGTTAAATCGTAAAGTTATATACCCTCAAGAGCGCTCTTTGGTGATAGACTTTGACCCTAACAGTCGCCAAGAGGCGTTTAAAACCAGCAACATCAACAAAGCCCGCATCACAGCGATGTTTTATAACAATAAGGGCGCAGCTGCGATGTTAAAACATGATTACGACACTGCTTTTAGCTATTACAAAGCAGCAGTTGATATTGATAGCAACTACTCAGGTGCATGGGGCAACCTTGGGGTATTATTCAGATTAACGAGTGACTACCAAAGTGCTGAAACAGCCTATCAGTATGCGATTAGTTTAGATCCTGACAACAACACCGCGCTAGGCAATTTAGCAAGACTCTATAACCTGACCGATCGTAAAGAGCAAGGCCAAGCTATATTAGCCATGCTTGACAAGAAACGCCAAGCAAACCCTTATTACCATATTTCTTTAGGTAATGATGCCTATACGACCAGCCGTTACCAAGATGCCATAAAACACTACAAAAAAGCCCGTGACTTAAATTCAACCCTGCATGATACTGATTTTGGTTTAGCCAGAACCTATTATCAATTGGGTGACTTAAAACTGGCTAAAAAGTATTTAACTATGGCAAACAATAAAGCTGACTTTGATCATGATAAACAGCGTTACGAAAGTAAATTACAAGCGCTTCGCTCGCATACTGCAAAACTTATTGATTACCGCTAGTGCTGCACTGATAAGCACAGGGCACGCTTTTGCCAATACAAACTTAGCACAAGACGTTATAACGCTAACGTCACCTCAATTTGCTGGGCGAAAAACGAATACCGAGGGCGCTAAATTAGCCGCCGATTTCATAGCAGAGCGCTTTGTCGCTCTTGGCTATTCAGTAAATGAACAAATTTTTACTTATCAATCAGGTTTCTTTAGTGAGGCGGTTGGGAGAAACATTGTTGCGATAAAAAATAGCCCTTGTGAAAAGTGTAAAAAAATTATTTTTACAGCCCATTACGACCACCTTGGGCAACAAGGCAGTCGGCTTTACCCGGGTGCCAATGATAACGCCAGCGGCGTTGCAGCTTTACTTTATTTAGCTGACCACTTTGCACAAAGCCCTCAGCGCTATCAGTTAGTGTTTGTTGCAACCGATGCCGAAGAAAATGGCCTACATGGTAGCGATTACTTGGTATCGACACTTAATACAGACAAAATAAAACTTAACATTAATTTAGATATGCTTGTTGTGAATCCAAGAAAACCGCGTATCTATGCGTTTTTAGATAAGCAATCATTAGCGCACTATAAAGATGACATTAAAGCTTTGTCTGATGAGCAGCTAACCTTTATGGCAACTAGCTCGTCGGCGAGGCTGAATCGATTATTTGATCTCAAAGTTGATTGGCGCAGAGCAAGTGACCATTATTCGTTTGCTAAAGCGGGGATCCCATACATTTACTTTGGTATCGGACACGATAAACATCATCATCAGAGCACCGACACAGCTGCGCACATCGACTTTACATTGTTCGAATATGCCATGGCGAAAATAGCCCTATTTATTGAAAAGCTTCCAAGTTAGTTATTTGGGTAGCTCAGAGGTTAAAACAAACTGCCTTTTTTGCGCTTTGCTAAGCTTTTTTACGCTTATTTCAAGTTTAGTTGCTTCACTACGATTACCCACTTGCTGTTGATAGATAAGTATTAAAGGCCCCTTGCCTTTGAGGTTTTTAGCCCCTTTTCCCGCTTGATGCTGCATAAATCGCTTTTCAACATTGGTGGTGATCCCCGTATACCAATGACCCAAACGTGTTTGCACTATGTACAAATGCCACAGACTCTCTGAATTATCATTGTTTTTTATAGGCTGCTGTAAACTTTCTGGGTTTGCTGTGGTCAAATTTGTGCCTCTTGATTGTTAATCGCATTTGTGTAAAAACAATTACTGAAAAGGGTTTTACCTTCAGTGACTAATCGGTATCATGCAGTGTATAAAAAATAAGGATTCAAACAAATAATGCAGTCGTTTAAAACTTTTTCTTTTTGGTTAGTACTTACCCTTACTTTAAGTGCTACAGCAGGGTGTTCAAGCTGGGTTTACCGAATCAACATTCCTCAAGGTAACTTCTTAGAGCAATCAGATGTAGATAAGCTACGTGTTAATATGACGCGCGAGCAAGTACTGTATGTACTAGGCAAGCCAGTCGCTGAAGACTCATTTGATAAAAATACCTGGCACTACCTTTACGTATTCAATCTTGGTCGTAGCAACGAGCAACGTAAATCACTCACTATTAACTTCGAAAACGATAAGCTTGTTTCGTTATCGGGTGACTATGAACAACCTAGCGAATTTAATACGCCGCTTGAACAAGAGTAATAGCAGCGCAAATTATTAAGGGTAGCCTAGGCTACCCTTTTTTATGCCTTATTAAGCGGACGCCCGCCTGTAATTTTATTAGCTCGGCCCTCTTCTTTGGCTTTTTCAGCACGGCGCCTACGTGCATCCTTTGGATCAGCAATAAGAGGTCGATAAATCTCAATACGATCGCCATCTTTTACTTCTTGATTCAGTTTGCAAGTACGATTCCAAATCCCAAGCGTTAAATTATTTGCGTCTATTTCTGGGCACTTCTCGATAATGCCCGACTTAATCACCGCTTGCTCAGCGGTAGTACCTACAGGCACTTCGACCAGTAAACTGGTTGCTGTTGTTGGTAAGGCGAAAACCACTTCAACAGTGATCATGGGCGAACTCCATATACAGTTTTAGCGCGTTGAGTAAATGCATTAACCATATTCTTAGCGACTTCGTTAAATACTTTTCCGAAAGCCAGCTCAATAAGCTTACTAGCAAATTCAAACTCAAGATGCAGTTGCACTTTACAAGCTTTATCGTCCAGCGGTAAGAAATGCCATTTACCCTGTAGCTTTTTGAATGGGCCATCAACTAGGCGTAGCGCAACCGTTTGCTCATCAATAAAGGTATTTTCGGTAGTGAACCACTTTTTTAAACCTGCTTTCGATATTTCTAGACTAGCTGTCATACCACTGGCTTGTTGTGTAATGATTTTAGCATCAGAGCAATGTGGTAAAAACTCTGGATATGCATCTACATCATTCACTAAATCAAACATTTCTTTGCTGCTGTACATTACCAGCGCACTTTTTTCTATTTGCGGCATATTCACTCCCAACTTTGTCGGCGAATTTTAGCAAGCTTTGACTATTTACCCAAATATTAGTGACGCGAAAATTTCTGCAAAGCCTTAAAAAAGCGATGTAAAAACGCTGTTTTTACGTATAATATGAGCCACTATGGCTAAGAAAAAATCATCTAAATCGACAAGTAATACCATCGCGCTAAACAAAAAAGCGCGTCATGAGTATTTTTTACACGATAAGTTCGAAGCAGGGGTTGAACTACAGGGCTGGGAAGTAAAAAGTATCCGAGCTGGTAAAGTAAACATCTCTGAGACTTATATTCACATTAAAAACGGCGAAGCATTTTTACTTGGCAGTCAAATTCAGCCTCTCAACAGTGCTTCTACTCACGTAATTTGCGATCCTTTAAGGTATCGTAAGTTACTTTTAAATAAGCGCGAAATCGATCGTCTTATCGGTGCTACAGAACGCGAAGGTTTTTCATTAATCGCAACTGCAATGTACTGGAAAAAATGCTGGGTGAAGTTGGAGTTCCACCTTGCTAAAGGTAAAAAGATGCACGACAAACGTGAAGACGGAAAAAATAAAGATTGGGCGCGTGAAAAAGAACGCCTGATGAAACATAAAGCTTAATTTTCCTAAATGAGCCTAACCTTTTTGTTAGGCTCGTACCCCCTACCAGTCCTGACTTCCAAACAAAATTACCCTAACCTTTTAAAAAACCCATCCTTTTTTGCTATTTCATTCACTTGCGTTTACATGATATCAATCTTTACTGTGATTAATTCACAACACTTTCACAATTAAGCAAGGATTGAATTATATGAACAGCAACCACCGCTTTATACAGCGACCTTTATATGCATTTACCATTGCAGCATTAGCAGGCACCAGCTTTATGTCTGTTGCTGCACAAGAAGATGGAGCTGAAAAGGTCGAACGTATTGAGGTTACCGGTTCACGGATTAAGCGCTCAGATATCGAAGGGCCCTCTCCAGTACAGTCTATTAGTCGTGCAGATATCGACAACATGGGCTACGATAACTTACAACAATTATTAGAACGTATGCCTGTTGCAGGTAATGGTACATTTTCTACTCGCGGTAATAACCAAGACTCCACAGCCAATGGTGCTGCAGCTGTTAGCCTTAGAGGTTTAGGCTCTGATGCTACATTAGTACTAATTAACGGACGCCGTGTATCTATCAGTGCTTTTGCAGAAAGCATTACCAATTCATTTGTTGATATCAACTCGATTCCAGTCTCTGCGATTGAACGTATTGATATTTTAAAAGATGGTGCATCTGCTATTTATGGTTCTGATGCAGTTGCAGGTGTAGTTAATATCATCTTAAAGAAAGATATTAATGGCCTAGAAGTAAACCTTGGTTATGGCGGTACCGATGGTCCTAACTACGAAGAAAAAACAGCAAGTTTAGTATGGGGTACCAGTACAGAGAAAAGCAGCGCATCAATTATTATTGATTACTTTAACAACACAGCACTCTCATCTGATGAAATGGGCCGCCTAGGCACAGCCAACCAAGAACCATACGGTGGTATGGATTTTCGCTCATCGCGTGGCTTCCCGGGCTACTTCTATGTAGATGGTGAAAAAACCATTGATCCAGCCTGCCCAGCAGAAAATGCAACCGCAAGTGGCAGCTGCTTATTTGACTACGGCCCGTATGGTTACGTAACCCCAGCATCTGAGCGTGTCGGTGCTATCTCACAATTTGAATATAACTTCGACAATGGTATTTCAGCTTTCTTAGAGGTTGCAGTACAACATAATACGTCGCAAGCAGCAGGTGCACCGACCCCGCTTGATGAAGATGCAGGCCTTACAGTACCTGCAAGCCATCCTAACAACCCGTTTGGCCAAGATATCGAAATTGGTCGCTACAGAACCGTAGATGCCGGCCCTCGCCAATGGGATATTGAATCTGATACGCTTCGCTTTGTTGCCGGTCTAAAAGGTGAAATAAATGACTGGAGCTGGGAAGCAGCTGTTCAAAAAGGTCGCAGTGAATCAATGCAAACAGGTAATAGAAGCCAAGGTTGGGTGCGCACTGATTTCCTACAACAAGAAATCGATGCAGGTAACTATAATCCATTTGGTGGCACCTATAATGACCAGGCAGTGATTGACCGTATCACCACAAGCTTAGTGCGCCGTGGTGAGTCTCATATGACCTCATTTGATGCAAATATTAGTGGTGAAGCATTCAGCTTTGGCGATGATGTAGTAATGATGGCTGCAGGTATTGAATACCGTGAAGAAGATGTGAGCGATATTCCAGACGACCAATTCCAGCGTGGTTTAATTTTTGGTACTGAGTCTGTATCAGCCGCTGCTGAACGCGACCAATACGCAGCTTACATTGAGTTTTCAATTCCGCTGGCTGATAACCTAGAACTGCAACTAGCTGGTCGATACGATGACTACAGCGATTTTGGCTCAACTACAAACCCTAAAGTAGCTGTTCGCTGGGCACCAACTGATTCAATCACTGTTCGTGGTTCGTGGGCTCAAGGTTTCCGCGCGCCTTCACTGGCACAAATTGGTTTAGGTCCGTCGGAAGAAAGTCAATTCTTTGTAGATACTTACCGCTGTCAGGCAACAGGGCTTGACTGTAACGCTCTAGATTACAATATCCAATTTGCAGGTAACCCAAACCTTGAAGCTGAGGAGTCAGAGTCATGGAATGTGGGCTTTATCTGGGCACCAACCGCTGAATTTGGTTTTGGAATCGATGTATGGAGCATTACACAAGATAATAAGATAGATGAGCAAGAGTTCGGCCCTATCTATGATGAAAACTGTAATGATCAAAACAGCACTGTCTGCGTGCGTTTAGCACCACAAAATGGTCAAAGCTTAGGTGTGATCCAAAAAGTTTATAGCACCTTTGAAAACGTCTCATCACAAGAAGTATCAGGTGTCGATGTATCGGCTAACTACACACATGCGATGAACGATTACGGCTTCTTAAAATTCAATTTAGAATGGGCTTACCAAAACGAATTTAAGAAAGATGGCCGCGATTACACTGGCGAATATCGTTATCCTGAAAACCGTTGGATTTTCTCAACAAATTGGGAAATGGGTGACTTCAACACGAATGTGAACGTTAGTTACACGGGCGAGTTTGAAGATACGCCAGATATCGACTTTGACGGTAATTTAGACTTTGATAGCAACACATCACGTATGGTTGATTCACAAACGCTGGTTGATTTACAAACAGCGTATAACTTCTCAGAGAAAATTAAACTTTCTGTGGGTGTGAATAACGTGTTTGATGAAGATCCTCCGTTTGCAATCGGTGATGGTGATGGCGACTTATATGGCTATGTATCAAGCGTACATAACCCACGTGGTCGTTATTTCTATACTAAGCTAACAATGCGCTTTAACTAAATCTCATTGAGCTTAAAAACAAAAACCCGCCAAATTGGCGGGTTTTTTAATTCTTTAACTTAGGCCTAAATTATAGATCGCCTTCGTTTTCAGAAAGGAACTTAGCAACACCTTCAGGGCTTGCGTCCATACCTTTTTTGCCTTCAGTCCAACCAGCTGGACATACTTCACCGTGCTCGCTGTGGAACGCTAGCGCGTCAACCATGCGGATCATTTCGTCGATGTTACGGCCTAGAGGAAGGTCGTTAACTACTTGGTGACGTACGTTACCTTCTTCGTCGATAAGGAAAGAACCACGGAAAGCAACACCTGCTTCTGGGTGCTCAACATCGTATGCTTGACAGATTTCGTGTTTAACGTCTGCAACTAGTGCATATTTAACTTGACCAATACCACCGTCAGCAACGGCAGTGTTACGCCATGCATTGTGTGAGAATTGTGAATCGATAGAAACACCAATTACTTCAACGCCACGCTTTTGGAACTCTTCAAAACGCTTGTCGAAAGCGATTAACTCTGAAGGACAAACGAAAGTGAAGTCTAACGGGTAAAAGAAGATAACTGCTTTTTTACCTTTGATAGTTTCTTTTAGGTTGAAGTTTTCAACGATTTCACCGTTACCAAGAACAGCTGCTGCAGTAAAGTCTGGTGCCTGACGGCCAACTAATACACCCATTTTTATCTCCAAATATTTGAGTTTATTTCCAATTGCCTAAGCAATACTCACATAGATATGGTTACTAAAACGCAAAAACCAAGTGTAAGTATTGATAAATTGCAAGATAGTGTAATGAGGTTACAGACAAATGAACAATCGAAAAAAGCGATATGCCTAATCGGAAAAATTGATTTATTAAAATATTACGTAACTCTTGAAGCAAACAATCGCAAAGAGCTGCAAAATCAGCAGCTAAAATCTGATAAAATATGCCGAGCTAAGCGACTAGGTAGAAAAATGAAAGTTTTGATCACAGGTTCAGCAGGTCGGGTTGGCCGTGCAATTTATATCAAGTTAATGAGCAATTATAATGTCGTTGGGATGGATAAAGCGCCCTGCTCTACAGCTGACTTTGTGGGTGATATTCGTGACCAACACTTAATTCAGAGAGCTCTTCAAGACATCGACGTGATAATCCATACAGCCGCTTTACATGCCCCTCATGTTGGCCTGCACTCTGACGACGATTTTTACACTATAAATGTGGAGGCGACAGAACAACTGGCACTGTTAGGTATAGAAGCAGGCGTAAAACAGTTTATTTTTACCAGCACCACAGCGCTCTATGGTTCAGCTTCAACGCCATTAGGTCAAGCGGGTTGGGTAAACGAGGATATTATTCCAAAGCCAAAATCCATTTACCATAAAACTAAAATTGCCGCCGAAGCCAAGCTTGAAGCTATTTCAATAAAGCACAAATTACCAATCACAGTATTACAGATGTCTCGCTGTTTTCCTGAACCTGCCGATATTATGGCGCTATTTCGTAATAGCCGTGGCATCGACGCTCGCGATGTTGCCAATGCCCATTTATGTGCAATCGAGAAAAAACTAAGTGGTTTTAATCGCTTTATTATTTCAGGCGTTACGCCTTATTCAAAAAAAGATTGCCAGTCGCTTTATAAGCAAGCAGATAAAGTCATTATTGAAAAAATCCCAGCATTAGCAGAAGCATTCAAGGAGCGAGGCTGGCTATTACCAACGAGTTTAGACCGAGTATACGATTCAACTAGAGCGCAGCAGCAACTTGGCTGGCATCCCAAACATGATTTTAATAGTGTTTTAGCAATGCTTGATGATGAAAGCGCTGAAGTACTCCCGGTGCTTAAAAGTAACTAACAAAAAACCCAGCTTTTAGCTGGGTTTTCAAAATAGAATATTAATTACGGTCGCTTAGTCCATGATATCTTCTGGCATATCACCACGAATTTGTTGCCAAATTTCACCTGTTTGATGACCATATTTACGCATCATTGAAATCGCACCGTCGTGTTCACGACGCTCTGCCAGTTCTGTTAAATCTTTATAAAATTGACGCGCTAATTCACGAGTTCGAGAATCAGAGAAGTAGTGGCAGCCAATTTTTGAGTAGAAACCTTTAAAGCCATTTAGGATAAGAACGTAAATGCGGTTATTACCCGCAACTGCTAATTCATGGTGAACTTTATAATCGTAATCAGCAAATGCTTGCGCACTGTCTTCTAGCTCTTCACTTTGCGATAAAATTTCAATTACACGCTCAGGAGCAAGCTTAATAGCCGCACGGGTATAAATTGCACTGATATTTGTGCGTGCAGAAAGTAATTGATCTGTAAGCTCTGGCATTTTGTCTTCATCTAGTCGCGCTAGCGTTTCTAAAATGTTCAGGCCCGAGGTTTCCCAGAAGTTATTTACACGGGTAGGTTTACCGTGCTGAATCGTTAGCCAGCCATCACGGGCTAGACGCTGAAGTACTTCACGTAAGGTTGTACGTGTAACACCTATCAGCTCAGATAATTCACGCTCAGCTGGAAGAATTGAGCCAGGCGGAAAGTCACCATTCCAAATAGATTCAACAATGTATTCTTCAGCAAAACCTGCTGGGCTTTTCGCTTTAAAAATTCTCATTCACTTTCCACTTGAGTTAGCAACTACTTTTACCGCATTTGGTGTTCAACTCACTGATTGTACCAGATGATAAGCAACTAACAAGTAAACTAACTCGGCAGTACATAAAAATCTATAAGATCTAGTTAAATAAATGGCCTTTTGGATTAAAAGTACTTCAAATAACAATACTATCGATATAATCAATTTCTATTTATTAACAATAATAACCAGCACTGATATAGGTATGGCCATGCAGCAGCGCGTTTTACCAGCTCTATTTAAAAATTTTTTAGGAACTTCACCAAAGTGGTACAAATACACCATTATTGCGTTTTTACTAATCAACCCGGTGTTATTTCAACTTAACCCTTATCTGGCAGGATGGGTATTAGTGTTAGAGTTTATTTTTACACTCGCCATGGCACTTAAATGTTACCCGCTACAACCGGGTGGTTTACTGGCAATTGAAGCCTTGTTTATCGGCATGACAACAGCAGGTCAAGTTGAACATGAGATAGTACAGAATATCGATGTGATCCTGTTACTTATCTTTATGGTTGCTGGTATCTATTTTATGAAAGACTTACTTTTATATATCTTTACAAAGCTGGTTGTTTCGGTACGAAGTAAAACCGTATTATCCCTGTCGTTTACGATAGCTGCCGCATTTTTATCTGCTTTCTTAGATGCGTTAACGGTGATGGCCGTTGTTATTGCCGTCGCGATGGGCTTTTACAGTATTTACCACAAGGTAGCATCAGGCAAAGACTCCAGCAGTGAGCATGATATTAATGACGATAACCAAGTTCGCCCAGTCAATCGTCAAGAGCTTGAAGAGTTTCGTGCTTTTCTTCGTAATTTATTAATGCATGCATCCATAGGTACTGCCTTAGGCGGTGTTTGTACTATGGTAGGCGAGCCACAGAACTTGATCATTGCAGAGCGTGCAGGCTGGTTATTTGGCGAATTTTTCTTCCGAATGTTGCCTATTACTTTACCCGTTATGATTGCAGGTATTGCCACTACTTTCTTACTCGAAAAAACCAAAACCTTTGGTTACGGCGCAAAACTCCCTGCCCCCATCCACACGATTTTATCGGATCATGCTAAAAAGCTAGAGAAAAAACGCACTACACGCGACAAAGTAAACCTAGCGATTCAAGCTTTCATTGCTGTTTGGTTGATCATAGGTTTAGCCCTTCACTTAGCCACTGTTGGTTTAATTGGTTTGTCTGTTATTATTTTTGCCACGGCCAGTGCCGGTATTATTGAAGAGCACCAATTAGGTAAAGCATTTGAAGAAGCCCTACCATTCACAGCGTTACTTTGCGTATTCTTCTCAGTTGTTGCAGTTATTATCGACCAGCATTTATTTACACCTGTGATCGCATGGGTACTTACTTTCGAAGGTCAGCTGCAACTGGTGATGTTCTTCATTGCCAACGGTATTCTTTCGATGGTCAGCGATAACGTGTTCGTGGGTACTGTGTATATCAATGAAGTGGCTGCTGCGTTACAGGCAGGTCAAATTACCCGTGATCAATTTGACCTATTAGCTGTGGCAATTAACACAGGTACTAATTTACCAAGTGTTGCTACGCCTAATGGACAAGCTGCCTTCTTATTCTTGCTTACATCAACATTAGCCCCTGTGTTAAGACTATCTTATGGACGCATGGTATACATGGCGCTACCTTATACCATAGTGTTGACGATTGTTGGCTTGAGCATGACCTTATTCAGCCTTTCAGATATGACTGACTTGCTGTATCAATGGGGCTTAATCAATCACCATAGCGGTGCGTTACCTGGCTCATTAGGTGGTCATTAAAACGATTATTTAAAACAAAACATTTGAAACTAAAAAGCCCGCTTGATGCGGGCTTTTTTGATAGAGCTCTTTTTTGCTAGATTAGATGTTTAATCAAGCACTTTCGCGTCGTTTGCTTTGTTGAGTAAGCTGCGGCTTTGCGTTAAGAAATGTGCAGTTGCATCAGAGAAGTATTCTTTTGCATCAGCAAATGCGGCAATCAATGATGCTTTATCCCCTGCTTTTAGCTTTTCTAGCGTGTCTGCAAAAGTATCTTGGTAGTTGGCAAGCAGTGCTTCTACATCGTCGAATTGTGCTAACATGATGTCAGAGTAAAGCTCTGGCGATTGGGCAAATAAGCGCCCGACCATCATTAACTCTAACTGATAAATGGGTGATGAGCAGCTGCGAAGCTCTGCAAGTGTATGGCTTTGCTTGGCAAGAAACTGGCCATATACAAAAGTTGTTAAGTGACGCATAACCTGAATGATCTGCATTGCTTCATCGTGTTTTTTAGCATCCATTTCAACTACTTGGCAGCCCCAAACTTGTAGTTGTGCCATTAACCCTTTAGCTACTTCATGATCTCGCCCTTCACACACGACCACCGTTTGTTTTACCCAATGTGAAATATCTGGGCCAAACATGGGGTGTAAGCCAACTACAGGGCCGCTATGAGCCGCCATAAGTGCTTTTAAAGGTTTTTGCTTAACAGAAGTAATATCAACCAGCAAACAGTCATCATCAAGTGTCGGTAGCGCAGCGACAACTTGCTCAAGTGCATTAATTGGCACACTGACAAGAACCAATTTTGCCCCTTTTAATATCGTCTCACTTTGTGCTTGCTGTGCTTTATCTAAAATACGCACTTCATAACCTGAACGAGTAAATTGTTGAGCAAATAACTGGCCCATGGCACCTTCACCACCCACAATTACAATGGGTGATAATTGGGGTGCAACACAGGCAAGGCTACCTTGTTGGTTTTGATACGCTTCACGCATCATACGACGCAATATATCTTCAACTAACTCAGGGTTAACCCCTTGTGCGACAGCTTCTTGACGACGAGCTGCAAGTAACTCAGCCTCGCGATCTGGGGCATGTAATGGTGCTCCGATTTGTTGCTTAATTGCGCCTATTTTTTCTGTAATCCCATTACGCTTTGCCAGTAATGCCACCAATTGCGCATCACATTCATCTATTCCTGCTCTTAAATCAGCTAGATCATTCACTGTTACCACGTTACTACACCTCAAACCCTATAAATGTAAATATTTATATACAAAAAAGTAAAGCTTTTAATACAAATTATAGTAACAGGATAACAGCCAAAGCACAAAGCCCCAACGCTCTTGTAGCATAGCTTATAAAGGGATAAATAGGAGTAAGTAGATAAGTTAGAAGGGAGTATCTCTCAGAGGGGTAAATTATTTTTGTGGTATAAAAACCAAAACGGGTTGCAACCTAAGGCTGCAACCCGTTTTATTTTGCGTTGTAAAACAGCGCGTATTAGTTAAGTTTTTCTCTAATACGTGCAGATTTACCAGAACGCTCACGTAGATAGTAAAGTTTCGCACGGCGAACTGCACCGCGACGTTTAACTGAGATACTATCGATAAGAGGGCTGTGCGTTTGGAATACACGCTCAACACCTTCACCGCTCGAGATTTTACGAACTGTGAATGCTGAGTGAAGACCACGATTACGCTTAGCGATTACAACACCTTCAAAGGCCTGTAGACGCTCTTTGTTACCTTCTTTTACACGTACCTGTACAACTACTGTATCACCAGCGCCGAATGCTGGTACGTCTGTTTTAAGCTGCTCTTCTTCAAGCGCTTTAATAATATTTTGGTTTACTTTTGCCATTATATTTCTCACTTTCCTAGGTGTAACTGTCTTCTAGCCACAAGCTTGTTGGTACTCTTGCTGAAATTCAGCAAGGAGTGCCGCTTGCTCCTCAGTCAGAGCTAGGTTATGCAACAAGTCAGGACGACGAAGCCAAGTTCTACCAAGTGATTGCTTTGTGCGCCACTTAGCGATTTCTTGGTGGTTTCCGCTGAGTAATACAGCAGGCACCTGTTTATCATCCAATGTCTCTGGCCGTGTATAGTGAGGACAATCAAGCAAGCCATTCGAAAATGAATCCTGCTCAGCTGACTGGTTATGACCTAACACCCCTGGTACTAATCGTGCTACTGCATCAATTAGCGTCATCGCGGGTAGCTCACCACCACTTAAAATAAAATCACCAATTGACCATTCTTCGTCAACGTATGATTCTATGATTCGCTCATCTATACCTTCATAGCGACCTGCAATTAAAATCAGCTTTTCTGATTGTGCAAGCTCGCTTGCACCTTGCTGATCTAATTTGCGCCCTTGCGGGGACATATAAATTACTTTTGCACCATCACCTGCCGCTTTTTTGGCGTCAAGGATAGCTTGTTTCAATGGTTCAACCATCATTAACATGCCAGGACCGCCCCCGTAAGGACGATCATCCACGGTTCTATGCTTATCAGTGGCATAGTCACGTGGGTTCCAACAGTTAAAGTCGATTAAACCATTTTTAACTGCGCGACCTGTTACCCCTTGGGTGGTAATCGCATCAAACATGTCCGGGAAAAGGCTTATCACCCCTACCCATAGCGAACTCGTTTGTGACATTAAAACCCTGGGTCCCAGTCTACGGTAATTTCTCTTGCATCATGTTTAACTTCTTTAATAACAGAATCTGTTAAGAAAGGAATTAAACGCTCTGCTTGGCCAAATGCATCTTTTTTGTTTGCTTTCACAACCAAAACGTCATTTGACCCTGTCTCCATTAGGTCATCAACAGTGCCTAAGTTATAACCTTTATCAGTTATAACAGACATGCCGATCAGATCTCGCCAATAGAATTCACCTTGCGGTAATTCTGGTAGCTGCGCTGCATCTACTGAGATTTCTGCATTGGTTAAAGCCATTGCTTCGTCTCGGTCGTTTACTTGCGCAACTTTAGCGATAAAGCCTTTGTTGTGGCGACGCCAGTCGACCACTTCTAAGGTCTGCCATTTACCTTGTTGCCCTATCAACCATGGGCTGAAATCGAAGATCCCTTCGGGATCATCAGTAAATGAATGCACCTTAAGCCAGCCCTTTATACCATACGGGGCACCGAGCTTTCCTACTGTAATATACGAGGTGTTCTCTTGACTCATGGTTACTCTTACGCCTATTAAGCCGCTTTACGAGCGTCTTTAACTAACTTAGCTACGCGATCTGAAAGAGATGCGCCTTGACCTACCCAGTGATCAACACGAGATAAATCTAAACGTACTTTTTCTTCCTGACCAGAAGCGATTGGGTTAAAGAAACCTACTTTCTCGATGAAGCGACCGTCACGCGAGAAACGGCTATCCGCAACCACAATTTGATAGAAAGGGCGTTTTTTAGCGCCACCACGTTGCAAACGAATAGTTACCATACCGTCCTCTACATTAGATTGACTGTTTTCATTAATAAGATTTACTCCCCAATACGGGAAGCTGGGGAATTGTACGAGTTTTTTGCAACATTGCAAGTAAGAACTGCTGCAAAATGTAAGTTTAGTTGATTAAACACTGATCTGGGCCTTAAATCTTACATGCAGCTAACTACTACGCATAAATTATCTACAAAAAAAGGAGCTATATGCTCCTTTTTATACATTTAATAGACAGTACTATTAAAATTTAGGGCCACCACCCATCATCCCTGGTGGTAACATGCCTTTCATGCCGCGCATCATTTTCTTCATGCCACCTTTGCCTTTCATCTTCTTCATCATCTTCTGCATTTGCGTAAATTGCTTAAGCAGTTTATTGATTTCTTGCACCTGAGTACCAGAACCTGCTGCAATACGTTTTTTACGCGAGCCTTTGATGATTTCAGGACGGGCACGCTCTTTTGGCGTCATAGAGTTGATGATGGCTTCCATTTGTACGAAAGTTTTATCACCCATCTGGCCTTTTACAGCGTCTGGTAGGTTTTGCATGCCTGGCAGCTTATCAAGCATCGACATCATACCGCCCATGTTCTTCATCTGACGAAGTTGCTCAGCAAAGTCATCTAATGTGAAGCCATCACCTTTAAATACTTTTTCGGCAACTTTAGCTGCTTTCTCTTTATCTACTTTCATTTCGACTTCTTCGATTAATGAAAGTACATCACCCATACCTAGGATACGAGAAGCAATACGGTCAGGGTGGAATGGTTCAAGAGCATCAGTGCGCTCACCCACACCCATAAACTTAATTGGCTTACCGGTAATATGACGAATCGATAATGCAGCACCACCACGGGCATCACCATCGGTCTTGGTTAAGATCACACCACTTAAAGGCAGTGCTTCATCAAATGCTTTTGCGGTGTTTGCCGCATCTTGACCTGTCATCGCATCAACAACGAATAAGGTTTCGATTGGGTTAATCGCACTGTGAAGTGCTTTGATCTCGTCCATCATGTCGTTATCGACGTGTAAACGACCTGCAGTATCAACTAATACCACATCAATGAATTTTTTCTTCGCGTGAGAAATCGCATTGTTTGCGATATCAACCGGCTTTTGCGAAATGTCACTTGGGAAGAACTCCACACCCACTTCATCAGCCAGTGTTTCAAGCTGTTTGATTGCTGCCGGACGATAAACGTCGGCACTCACAACTAATACAGACTTCTTTTTACGCTCTTTTAAAAATTTAGCTAGTTTACCAACACTGGTCGTTTTACCAGCACCTTGTAAACCCGCCATCATCACAACCGCTGGCGGCTGTGCATTAAGGCTTAGCTCTTCGTTAGCTTCACCCATAGCTTTTTCAAGTTCTTCACGAACAATCTTAATAAAGACTTGGCCAGGGCTTAAGCTTTTTGTTACTTCAACACCTACGGCGCGTTCTTTAACTTGCTTAACGAATTCACGAACAACAGGTAATGCAACGTCCGCTTCCAAAAATGCCATGCGGACTTCGCGTAATGTATCTTTTATATTGTCTTCAGTTAGGCGTCCGCGGCCACTGATATTTTTTAAGGTTTTACCTAAGCGTTCTTGGAGATTCTCAAACATGTAAAGGTTCCGATAAAACGTGTTGCACCTGCAATGTACATAAATCAAACAAGTTTGGTGACAATACAGGCAATATTAAAATTTAATTCCTAGCAGTATACCGTAAATGGTGGTCGACAATACAGTGTTCAAGTGTGCAGTTTGAGTTTCTTTTTACAAACTCTATGCTTTTGCCTTGCTATAAAATACAATGGCATCAAAGAGACAAGGATTTATCGATATAAATTAAGTGGCCAAAACACGATGATTATTAGTTTAACTATTATTGCTAGTTTGTTTTATGTGTTAGCAACGTCACATGTGCTATCACGCCTTTTCCACAAACAAGGTCCAAGCCAAAAACTCACAGTGATTCTTAGCACTGTGGCTATCCTTGCTCATATGCTATTACTGGTTAATTCAGTTTTTCGTGCTGACGGCCAAGATTTAAGTATCGTCAACGTTGCTTTATTAACCTGTTGGGTCATTGTGGTATCGGTGACTGCTGTGTCTCTCAAATTTCCTGCGACTTTATTGTTGCCAGTTGTTTATGGTTTTGCTGCCTTACTGACTCTTGCCAGCTTGTTTATTCCGCATCATGTGATTTTGCAATCAATCGATGTCGAGCTTGGTTTAGTTACTCACATATCCTTATCACTGCTAGCCTATTGTGTTTTGATAATCTCAACACTTTATGCAGTCCAGTTCTACTTTATTGATAAGCGCCTCAAACGCAAAGACTTGGCAATTGTACACAGCCACCTCCCTCCTTTAATGGTGGTTGAGCGTCAGCTATATCAATTACTCACGCTGGGTACTATCTTACTGACTTTTGCTCTCCTTTCTGGGTTTATCTTCTTAGAGGGAATGTTTGCCAGTGAGTTTATCCACAAAACAGTCTTATCACTAATTGCTTGGCTCATTTTCACCGTGGTCACTGTAGGTCATTTACGCCAAGGCTGGCGTGGAAAGCCTGTGGTGTTTTCGATCATGATAGCCGCTTTTATCTTGTCACTTGCTTATTTTGGCAGCCGTTTCATCCAAGAAGTGATTCTAAATAAGTTTTAACTTGACTCAGCAAGCTGTCTCTAGCTTAATATGCACTGATTTATAAAAAAAGGATCCATCCTTGGACGACATATCGACTAGTACCCTGTTTATTATATTGGGATTATTGATACTTATTTCTGCTTATTTTTCTGGTTCTGAAACTGGAATTATGTCAATCAACCGTATTCGCCTGCGTCATCTTGCTAAAGAAGATCACCGTGCAGCGAAGCGTGTCAGCAAACTATTAAGTCGCCCTGACAGACTCATTGGTCTGATCTTAATTGGTAATAACCTTGTAAATATCGCTGCAGCACAGGTTGCAACGATTATTGGTATTCGTTTGTATGGTGATCTCGGTATCGCTATTGCAACCGGCGCGCTAACGCTGGTTGTTTTAATCTTTGCCGAAGTAACGCCAAAAACACTTGCTGCGCTCTACCCAGAGAAGGTTGCTTTTCCAAGTTCAATTGTGCTTAAAGGCCTTTTGAAAATCCTTTTCCCGTTTGTGGTTATCGTAAACTGGATGACTAACGGCATGTTACGCTTGTTTGGTATTACCACAGCACAAATTGAAGAGCACAGCTTAAGTAAAGAAGAACTAAAAACTGTGGTGAACGAATCAGGTGCACTATTACCTGCTCGCCACCAAAGTATGCTGACTTCAATTTTAGATTTAGAGCAAGTGACTGTTGAAGATATCATGATCCCACGCAACGAAATTGTTGCTATCGATATCAATGACGATTGGAAGCTTATCAGCCGCCAACTTACTCATGCACAGCACACTCGCGTTTTGTTGTATCGTGACCAAATTGATGATGCTGTTGGCTTTATTCACTCACGTGATGCACTGCGCCTATTAACTAAAGAGCAGTTTGATAAACCATCACTACTGCGTGCGGTACGTGAAATTTACTTTATTCCTGAAGGCACATCACTGAACACGCAACTACTTAAGTTCCAGCAATCAAAAGAGCGTATTGGCTTAGTCGTTGATGAGTATGGTGATATTCAAGGTCTAGTAACACTTGAAGATATTCTTGAAGAAGTTGTGGGTGATTTCACTACAACTCAAACGCGTACACCGAGTGAAGAAGTAACAGAGCAAGATGATGGCTCAGTACTTGTTGATGGTGGTGCTAATATTCGTGATTTAAATAAAGAAATGGGTTGGGAGCTACCGATTGATGGCCCGAAAACGCTAAGTGGTTTAATTGTTGAATACTTAGAGGACATCCCAGACTCAAACCTAAGCTTGCGTATTGCCGGCTACCCTATTGAAGTTATTGAGATAAAAGAAAATATGGTGAAGTTAGTTAAAGTTATTCCAAGTAAACGCACTGAATAGCTTTCAACTTAACCTAAACAAAAGGAGTAGCTTGCTACTCCTTTTTGTTACTTATAGCTTAATTACCTCTGAAGATTCACATTTTAAAAGCTAACCCGCACAACCAAACACAAATTCCTCTACTATTATTTTCTTTTGCATATATTGATATAAAAGGGAAAATAATGGACGAAATATCAATCGAGAAAATCTATAACCAAGCCATTGAATTACTGATGCTATACGGGCCAAAGTTTATCCTCGCAATACTGGTCTTGATCATAGGTTGGTGGTTAATTGGTAGAATTGCCAATATGGCTGAAAAATCAATGAATAAGGTCAAGTTCGAGGTTGGCCTTACGCACTTTTTAGTCTCCTTTATCTCGGTCATTTTAAAAGTACTGTTGCTGATATCTGTTGCTTCTATGATTGGTATAGAAACCACGTCGTTTATCGCAATGCTAGGTGCTGCAGGCCTTGCGGTCGGCATGGCACTTCAAGGTAGCCTTGCTAACTTTGCAGGTGGCGTGCTTATTTTATTCTTTAAACCCTTTAAAGTGGGTGATGTAATCGAAGCACAAGGCTATATGGGGAAAGTTGTTGAAATACAAATTTTTGTCACCGTTTTACTCACCTACGACAATGAAAAAATCATTATCCCTAATGGCACGCTATCAAACGGCTGCGTTAAGAATAAGTTCGCAGAACCTCTACACCGTGTTGCAATCGAATTTGGTATTAGTTACGGAGATGATGTTCATAAAGCACGTGATGTGCTTATGAGCGTTCTTGATGATTATGATTTGGTATTAAAAGACATTGAAGATAAGAAACCATCTGTTCATGTTAGCCAGCATGGTGAAAGCCATATTGGCATGTTGGTATGGGCGTGGGTGGAGTCTGATAACTACTGGCCAGTGTATTTTGGCTTGTACGAGCGAGTTAAAATTGCCTTCGACGCTGCAGATATCACTATCCCATTCCCGCAAAGGGATGTTCATATTCACCAGTTTCCTGGTAAATAACGAAAAAAAGCCCGCTAATTGATGCGTAATGCCAGTCAGTTAAGAGCTGACTGGCATTTTCTTTTATAGGGATATTTATTAGGTTTCCTTCTTACCACCCTTGGATAATGCCTGTCTGGTAGCCTATCGGGTAAGATAAACAACCTAAGAGTTGTCAGTAATT
>NZ_JACDWV010000053.1:0-13458 GCF_016464105.1 Pseudoalteromonas sp. bablab_jr010
ATCGTGACCAATTAGGTGAAAGGTTGATTTACCTAAATCAATACCTATGACTTTTGCAACTGACATGATGGTTTCCTCCTGTAATAGCCAACACTATGAGTTTAGCTAATGGGTGGGGCGTACCATCTAATTAATGAGTTAGAGACTGAGGTCGGTTTTGTGCCATGAACGGACCTTGATGAATAGTATTGGATAATATTCCATTATCAAAGTGTCCTGTTTGATTACAGCAGATAATTACTGATATTAGAAATATAGGCGGACATCTCTAGATGTCACTATTATGCAAAAATGGATAGATAAATCACTTAACCATAAAATTCACGATACCAGTCAACAAAGTTATTAACGCCCTGTTCAACACTCATTTTAGGCTTATAGCCAGTAACATTAAATAAGTCATCAATATCTGCAAAGGTTTGGTAAACATCGCCCGCTTGCATCGGCATAAAATTTTTCTTGGCTTTAATTCCTAACGCGCTTTCAAGTGACTGAACAAAATCGAGATCATCTTTAAATAAAAAAGCTTCTATTTCTTTATCGACAAAGGGAGATTTACGACTATTAATTAAATCTACTTTCGCTGGAACGATATCGTAGATAACCACCTTATTATGCTGAGCAAGTAAAATGGCATTAGACAAACCAACAAAACCTGCTCCTACTACAGCTATTTTCATTAATACGCTTCTCTAGGAACACTAAAACGCTTAATAACTTTTGGCGCTTGGCAGTTTTCTGCCATTTGCTTAGCACTTAATAATAACCAGTGCTGCCTGTGAGCGTAGCCCATATCTTGCCCGTTAGACACATCGAAACACGTTAAGTTGGCATCATCTGGCACTAAAATAAATCGACCCGCCTTCTCGCCCATCCATAGCCATGCGTTACGCTCTTCTTCTTCATCCGTTGCTAGGTAACTAAAATGCGTTATTGGTAATTGTGAAAACAATAAAAATTGCTCTTTAAATTTCACTAACCCAAGTTCACCGCGCTCACCATGCTGACCTAAGGTGTTTTCCACTTCTTCAATAACATGTTTGGGTGTGCGCAGGGGCTCGGCTAGCCAATATCCTAAGGTACTCACTATTAACCAAGAAGCGACAATTACCATTCCTAAATTAAAAAAGGCGTTTTTCGACCGTAATCGCCATAAACTAACTAACCATATCGCTGCTAAAATAAACGCTAAACCTGCCGCCCACGGGATCATTTCAGGGTATGCGGTTAATGGTTTCACTAATTTTTTATGACCCGTTAATAAACCAATGCAAGCGACAACAAGCACAATAGCAATTAACCATAAAATGCTTTTGCTGATGCGGTTAAACCATAACGGTAGTTTAACTTCATGGTAAGCAATGGTGGTAAACAGCGACAACATCGGCAATGCAGGTAACACATAAACCCCGCGCTTGCCCGGACTAATACTGAAAAAACACACCACAAGCACAACCCAAGCAAACAATATCATCAATACTGGATCTGTTTTTAATTTGTGATAAACATGCTTTAGCGAGCTCAACAATAAAATTGGTAATGGAAACCACATCACGGGAATTACACTAACAATAAAATAATACCAAGGCTCAAGGTGATGCCAGGCATTGGCGTACCGTTCGCCCGTTTGCTTGAACAGAATATTGTTTTTGTACTGAATTAATTCAGGGGTCGCTTGCTCTGCCACCGTAATCATCATCGGTACAAACCAAGCCGCCAACACCAAGAAAAAGGGCACAAAACCTAACCAACAAGCGAAGGTGAGCCTGCCTTTAAAATAGTCTTTATTCGCCAAGCGATAAGCAATGATGGGAATAAACATGAGTACAGGTAAAAAACCTACCCCTTTAGTAATAATGCCGAGCGCCATAAATGCCCACGAAATAAAATACCAGCGCCAATTGGGCCCTAAAATGAAATGACGGATAAAGCCATAACAACCAATCGTTATCCAACACATCACCATCGCATCAATTTGGGCAGCTTTAGCTTGGATCAAAAATTGTGGTGTAATTAATAAAAGTAAAGCGGCATTGCGACCCACGCGAACACTATGGAGTTTTGCCCCAAGATCATACACCAAAAATAAAGTGATCAAGCCACAGATGGCGTTTGGCAGTAAAAATGCCAGTTTTAGGTTGCCAATAAGTGAATAAAAAAGAGCGATTGACCACATAAAAACTGGTGGTTTATCAGGATAAAATTCACCGCCACGCATTGGAAATAGCCAATTGCCAGTGGCAACCATTTCTCTGGCTACTTCAACAAATCGAGGTTCATCAGCAGGCCACGGTGAACGAATACCAATACCTAATAAAATAATAACAGCGGCAAAGGCCAGTAAGATTTTTAAGACGGCGTAATAATCATCTTGTTCGAAGGTTTTTATTATATTTTTCATAACCTAACTTCTTTATAGTTCTTGTACTTTACGACGAAATTGACTGCGATAAAGCAGTGAGCCAATTACCGATGAAACAATAAACAGCGCAATACTGATGAGTATTTTTTCGTGCTCTGATAAACCAATTCCAGCGCCAGCGTAGGCAAAAATTAAGGTTTGTGGAATGTAGCCAATAAAGCTACCAAGAAAAAACCCCTGAGCCGGTACTGTAGTTGCTCCAGCTGCGACATTAGTAAACAAGTTACTGCCGATAGGTAACAACCGAATCATCAATACCTTTAAGGTGGTATTGTCTTTAACCAAGCGTTCAAATTTCATTAAACTTTTATTAAATTTGCGTTGCAAGCTTGAGCGAAACAACCATTTGGCGGCGTAAAATGACAAAATACAACCGAGCTCTGTTGCTACTAACGCTAAAAGTGCCCCTTCAACAGCCCCAAAAGCAAAACCAAACGCAAACGCTAACAATTGGCGTGGCGCACCAAGAGCGGCATAGGCAGCCCCCATCGCCATCAATACAACAACGGCTTGTTTGCCTTGTTCTTTAACAAACTTAGCGACCCAGTTACTGTCAGCGATATGTTCAAAAAAACCTTGTTGAACTGCAAACGCTATCGCAATAAATAACGACAAACTAACAATAAATTTAGCGAGCCTGTTAATCGTCACTAGTGTTACTCGTTTGAATTTCATTAACCATTGGCACTTTGCCACGACGAATAAGCCACATCATGCCTAATACATCAACAATACCGACCCAAGCTCGATTCCAAGCCGTGTATTTTGATAGACCATGTTCACGATCGCGGTGGTTCACTTCTTGCACTTGCACTTCGCCTCCCATACGTTTGACCAAAGCAGGAATATAACGGTGCATATGGTTAAAGTGTGGTAGCCTTAGGTATGTGGCTGTGGGCACTACTTTCAAACCACAGCCGGTATCTGGCACACCATCATGTAAAATAGCATCGCGGAATTTATTAGCAAAACGCGACTGAAAACGTTTCCAAGGCGTGTCTTTTCGGTTTTTACGGTAGCCAATTACGCAAAAATTAGCGGCTTCTATTTGTTGAGCGCGCTCAACTAATTTAGGCAAATCAGCCGGATCGTTTTGTCCGTCGGCATCAAGGGTCGCCATCAAGGTGTATTTCGCCTGTAACACACCCGACACAATCGCTGTGCTTTGTCCGACACTGTAGGCATGTTTGATAGCTTTTACATCACAGCCTAATGTTCTTCCAGTTTCGAGGGCGGTTTCAAAGGTACTATCACTACAGCCATCATCGACAACGATAATCTCAAACGGGTATAAATCAGCAAGGCTGGTATGAATTTCTTCAATAAGATGGCCAATATTTTCGGCTTCGTCTTTGGCAGGAAGTACAACTGATAACATATATAAATCCCTGTTTTTTAGTTATTAGCGATAATAAATTTGCAAATTAATCACCGATAAGTCAAGCAATTAAAGAAACCTATCGGCTAAATAAAAAGTGTCTTAATAAAATATCAGGCAAACCTTAAGATTTACTTAAGAAAAACTGAAAAAATGATTTACAGCACTACACGCAATATTACTCTGAATATTAGGACTCTTTTCTCGGGTAGATTTCATCATACTTTAATGGCTACAAGTCCATTAGTTTTGTTGAGACATTTTTTTTTAACTGTAAAATATTAGAATATCCACGTTCACCAGCATATGTTCAATGTCCGTAACTCGCTCATAGCAGTCTGCCTGATGAAGTCTAAACTTATTCACTTAAACTGTGAGATCTGATATGAGCTAGTACAGCTGATATTGTAGTACAGCTGATATGCTATTTACGACAAAGTCGCTCGGTAATTAGAGCGACATAATCCCTTGGTAATCACACTAGTACATCATCATGTTTTTAAATTAAAGCTGTTGTTTACTTAACAAACATCCAAATACCGGCAGCGATCATAAACAGGTTTTCTGTTAGGGAGATAAACCCTAGTGGTACGTTACTGTCACCGCCTACACACGCACATTTTAACTCTCGTTTATCTATATAGACTGCTTTTATCACTGAAACAGCACCAACCCCACCTATGAACAATGAAATAGGGGCAATAATATAGGCTGGTAATCCGGCTATCATTCCAATGCCAACAAATGCTTCTAAAAATGGGTAAACATAGGCGTACCTGACTACTTTCATAGCGACTAAGTCATAGGTTATAAATGAATTAGTAAAGCTAAATAAGTCTTGAAGCTTTTGTATTGCTAACACTGCCATTGTTAGGGCTACAAACAGTTCAGCGGTTTGCATTGATAATAAGCTATTATTCGCTGCAAAACTAAATGCCACACTAAGCAAAAAACTAACCGAAAAAATCGCAATCACGGGCGTGTAAGTTGTACCTTCTTGCCCAGCTTTTGGCTTATCAAAGTAATCGAGTAAGTCGTCATAGCCACCTATACGTTTATTATCAATAAATGTTTGAGGTGTAGTTTCTACACTGTGTTGTTTTTTAAATTCATCTGTTTGCTCTCGAGAAGTTAATAGCTGATCATCAACTGTATATCCCTCTCGCTCTAGTAGGTCTTTTGATTTTAAACCAAACGGACAAATATGCTCATCTGTGGCCATTCTAAAAAGTTGGGCTGATTTACTCATGTTTAGCTCCCTTTTATGTATTGGTATAAAATTTTACTTAGCATTAAAATCCGGTACGGTCCTAGATTGTGCTTGCTCCTGAGTTTCTGCTAGGCCATTTTTCTCTATATCCTTTAGTAACCACTGCATTTCTTTAATCTCACGACGCTGTGCCTCAATAATATTTGTTGCAAGCTCTTGGACTCGCTTATCTTTGATTTTTGCCCTTTCACTGGTGAGTATTGCAATTGAATGATGTGGGATCATCGCCGACATCCATGAGCTATCATCAACAGTCGCTTGTGATCGAACTAAAAATAAACTTCCCGCAAATACGGTAACACTAGCAATGAGTACTGTTATATTTTTCTTTTTATCTTTATACATATTGAGCATGAAAAGTAGCATTATCACTGCCATCATGGCTCCCATATAAAGCGCCATATAAGTGCGAGTTTCACTAAAAAAAACATGACTTAGCTGATAAGTATTCAAATACATCAGTACAAACATGACTAATGTTGATGTGGCTATCATTAAGAAAAACTTTAAATACTGCGACATTAGATGGCTCCTTTCTATCATTTACTTTGTATATCATTTATACCAATGGGTAATTCTTACAGGTTATTAGGCGTAAACCCACTATATATTTAATCATTGAATCAATGTTTAATATTACATCAAGAGTTGTGCCATAAGTGTTAAAACTGCTCAGCGTATTTGCTAATATGCTTATAAGTATTTTGCTGTAAATCGTGCGTAAGCATTTCAATATTATATTTATAAAAGCGATCGCCCATTTCCATACCTGGCGTACCAGCAGGCATAGCGGGAACAGAGAGCCCTATCGTCTTTTCAGGATGTTGTTCAGCTAAAAACTGTTTTATATGTTTGGCGGGAACATGACCTTCAAATACAAATCCATCGGCTGAAACGGCTGTATGGCATGACCGCATATTTGATTTTATTTGATACTGAGATTTAATCGTCCCCATGTCATTGACGTTAATTGCTTTTGTTTGAATATTGTTTTCGCTCAAATGAGCAATCCACTTATTACAACATCCACAATTTTTACTTTTATAAACGGTAAGCTCAATTTTAGGTTTTTCTGAATTCTCATAAGTTATTAATGCTTTATGTTGTTTTTCGATACTTATCGCCGAAAATGACATAGTTAATGATAAAAATAACGCTGAGGTAATGTAGATTACTCGCATTGTTAACTCCTTAATTTGACCAATGAATATGAGTGATTTTCCAACCTGTATCGGTGTTTTTTAATGTGATTGATTCCATTCCCATAGACTTAATATCTTTTCCTTTGTACTTTCCTTGAGTTTTACTTCTTGAAATTGAGTAAGCTATGTCTCCATTTGTGTAAACTTGATGCTCTAGTAGTTCACTATTAACAGCACTTAAGAATTTCATATCCGCTATCATATGATGTTTCGCGTATTCATCTGCAGAACGCTCAACACTTCCGCCTTCAAAAATGATGACATCGTCGGCCAGTAATTTACGTGCAGCTTCGCGATTGCCTTGTTTTAGAGATGCATGAAATAGGCTGACTGTTTTTGCAGCCTCGCTATCAACATTGACAAAGGCCTTGCCTTTTTTTGAATATTTTTCATCGTCATGTGCACTAACAGTAAAAGAACTAACAGTGCTAAAAATTAGTAGCAATAAAATTTTTAAATTAAAGGATTTAATTAACATACATTTTCCTTTTTTATTAATCGTTAAATAGGCGGACCAACAAGTGTTGTAAATACACTTGTTGTAATAAGTACAAATAGGGCAATTAATATTTCAACAGTGATCGAGCGTTTTAATATACTTATATGGTGTTGTTGAGTGATTTGCGGGACTAAAAAAAGCTTATGCCATGCACCTAGTAACAGCATCGCGCTGACGAGTAACAGCTTTAATAAAATTAGTTGCCCATAATTTGATGTAAACAACGCAGAAAATGACTCTAGGTACTGCAGGAGCAGAGTTAAGCCCGAAATAAGTAGTACAAATACAATAACAATAGCGAGTTGACCAAAGTAATGCATTAACCGCTTTACTTCACTGGTAGGTAGTAAAGTGCAGCTTTTGTAAAGCGGCCACAATGACCCTAACCAGCTCGCAATGGCAATAAGGTGAAAGGTTAAAATACTTTTCACTAACCCATTTTCATTTGCACTGTGCCCAGTAAAAGTGAAGCTATAAGCGATAAACCCAAGCATGATTAGTATAACGGCACCGTTTTTATAACCTGCTACGTTATCATCTGATTCCACACTCCACATACATGCGCTAATTAGAGCAATAATAAGCGCTGGTATTCTAAACGTTGCTTGGTCACCTATGACTGATTGCCAAACAATTTCAAGCATAAAGGGGTCAAACATTCCCATAAAGCCTGATTCAGCCATTGCTCCAGCTTCTATTGGTACTTGTAAAAGTGCAGCAATACTACCTGTAACTACACACGTAATTTGCCAACGTTTTAAGAACTGATAAAAGCTAATTACCTGATGCCCTGCAACATTGCTGTTGCCACACATAAAGCGCATTAATAAAGTGCCCGCAAGCCCTGCAATTGCTATATAGCTTGCTAGTTTTAATAATAATAAGAGTACTGACCATTCACTTAATTGCATTATGTTGCTACTTAATGATTATGTTTGCTGTGGGTATTAGATTGTTCTTGCATCATCTTATGCGATTCACTTTTGTGTACCATAAATCTAAACGTGTCGGTCATTTTATGTCCATCACCACCCAGTGCTGTCCATTTAACCGTGTAAGTGCCTTGGGCTAGGCTCGGTAATGACCAATTAAAGTCTGTGCTTGGGGTGGCGCTGGGTTTGAAATCAAAGTTTATTGATTTATTTTTTTCATCTTTGATGATGACTTTTGCTAGCCTTACTTCACCACCAAAAGTTAACGAAAGTTGCTCTGGGCTTTTCATTAACATGGCTTCTTGCGCAGGTGTTGATTGCTTGAGTGATATATGCGCTGATGCGGAAAATGTAAGCACTAAACCTAAAATGGCTACTGCAGAATTAAAAAACTTCATAATTACCTCTTATTTAAAATGATTAAAACCAAAATTTAATACCCGCAACAAATGCGGTGTTGTTGTTACTTTGTCCACTTGATGTGGCATAGTCGGCGGTATTGCCAAATTTATTGCTCCATTCAACGCCAATATAGGGCGCAAACTGGCGTGTAAATTCATAACGAACCCTAAAGCCAATCGCGCTGCTTGATAGGCCACTTCCAAGTTCGTTTTGTTTATCGTTTTTGCCATAAAGTGTAATTTCGGCTCGCGGTTGTATAATTAGCTTTTGCGTGAGTAATAGTTCGTACTCTGCCTCTAACGTAAATGCGGTATTGCCTCGCTCACCTACGTATGCTGTCATATCAAGTTCAAACCAATAAGGGGCTAAACCTTGTAAGCCAAAAGCTAACCATTGCCGATTTTCACCTTCTTTATTGTAATCAAGACGAACACCTGCTTGAGTATCCCAATATGCTGATACGGCGTGACCCCATAAAATATCGGTTTGGTTTTCTTCAATACTTCCTTCGCTGAAATCACCCTCGGTTTTAATTACCAATCGATCAAAGGTAGTGCCGTACCATGCTTGTAAGTCAAATACACCTGCGTTTGCTTGCTCGTTATATTCAAGACGATCGCCTAGTAATGCGTAAAATGGATGCTCATCAGCGAGTGTTAATCGCTCATTGCCCTCAAGCGCATATGGGCCTTCTGTTAAAGTTGTTCCCGCAGAGTAAGCATGGGGGTCTCTTGCATCTTTAGGTGCACTTCCTCCTTGTGGTTGCATCTTAGCGCTATTCATTTGTGCCATTTCACTTTGCGCTAATAAAGGGAAACTAATTAATGAAGCCCCTGTTAACATTAATAAACCTAATGATTTAGATAGTTTTAATTGTTTCATGATACGACTACCTCTCTAAACATACCGGCATCCATATGGAATAATAAATGGCAATGCCAAGCCCAGCGACCTACATCGTGAGGGGTGGTTAAAAAGCTGATTCTTTGTGCGGGTTGAACAGGTATCGTATGACGTCGCACTTGCACATCACCTTGCTCGTTTTCTAAATCACTCCACATACCATGCAAATGCATAGGGTGCGTCATCATGGTATCGTTTTGTAAAATAACTCTTAAACGTTGGTTATGCTTCATATGCACTGGCGTGCTTTTACCAAATTCTAAGCCATCAAATGACCAGCTATAACGTTCCATATTTCCGGTTAAATGCAGCTCAATTTCAGCTTCTGGCTCTTGCTGGTTAGTGATCCCTTCAAGTGAGTGTAAATCTGCAAGTGTTAAAACACGACGACCATTTTTACGTAAACCAATACCAGGATCATCAAGATTTGTTCTCGGCATATCAACGCGCATATCAACTGAAGCTCCATACTCCGTTTTTGCATGACGCACTTTAGAGCTGGCAACCGCTAATGGGTTTTCAGACATACCATGTTTGCTATGATCCATCGCCATTGGACCGTGATCCATAGCGCTATGATCCATTTCTTTAGAGTTCATACCTGACATGCCAGCCATACCTGCCATTGCAGAATGCTCACCGCCGTGGGTCATATTGCCCATCATATCGGTCATCGTTAACCATTCAACAGGGTCAAGTGCAGGTACTGGCGCATCAATATTAGGCGAGCTTGATAAAGTTCCTTTTGCGTAACCAGAGCGATCCATACTTTGAGCAAAAATCGTATAGGCATCATTTTTAGGCTCAACAATTACGTCGTAGGTCTCACCAGGGCCGAATCTAAATTCATCAACTGTCACTGGTTCAACGTTTTGCCCATCAGCTTGTACAACTGTTAGTTTTAGTTCTGGAATACGAACGTCAAAAAAAGTATTGCTTGAGCCATTAATAAACCTAAGTCTTACTTTTTCTCCAACTTTAAACATTCCTCGCCAATTTGACATTGGCGTACTACCGTTCATTAAAAAGGTCATTGCTGATGCAGATAAGTCAGCTAAATCTGTAGGATTCATTCTCATTTGATTCCACATTTTGCGGCGTTGCAAAGCATTCGAAACACCGCTATTTGAAACGTCATCAAAAAATTCTGGAACAGTGGGCTGATTGAAGTTAAATACATCACTCTGTATTTTTAATTTGCGGAACAGCGCCATTGGGTCATCATCAGTCCAATCAGATAATTGAATAACATGCTCGTTATCTGCACTAATAATATCTTTTTCTCGCGGTTCAATAATTAATGCACCGTACATGCCAGTCATTTCTTGAAAGCCACTATGTGAGTGATACCAATATGTACCGCTTTGTTGTAATTTAAATTTATAAACAAAGGTTTCGCCAGGCATAATGCCTTTAAAACTGATACCAGGTACGCCATCCATTTGGTACGGTAAAATAATGCCATGCCAATGAATTGAACTCGGTACTGATAACTTATTTGTTACTCTAATAGTAACGTCATCGCCTTCTTTGAGGCGCAAGGTAGGGGCGGGTATAGAGCCATTGATAGTTGTCGCCATACGTACTACGCCAGTAAAGTTAACCGGCGATTCATCTATAACCAGATCAATTACTTTGCCGCTAAGTTCGGGCACAGTGCCTGTTATTGTTCCTGTTACTAAAGATGATGCAGCATGTAATACACTCGGAAAAGCAGCAAGTACACCTCCTGCAATTAAGCCTTGAACAAATCGTCTTCGTGGTGTGCTAACCTGTTGTGATGACTTTTTAAACCCCATTTCCTTACTCCTTCATACCAGAATATGTATTGAGTATAGAAAATAGACCTGTCTTAAACATGACGCGAACATTACAAAGTTGTAATGTTGGTGTCATGTTGCTGTAGTGACAGATACTGCATAATATTTGCAGAGGTAGTTGTTAGGACTTTAATGAAGGAATTGTATGCGCTTATTAGTTGTTGAAGATGAATCAAAGACAGGAGATTATTTAAAACAGGGGCTAAGTGAAGCTGGTTTTCAGGTTTCTTTGGCGCGCAATGGACTTGACGGTCATCACCTAGCAATGACCGACTTATTTGATGTAATAATACTTGATGTCATGTTACCTGACGTATCCGGTTGGAAAATTTTACAGTCGCTACGTGAAGCAGATAACAAAACCCCAGTACTATTTTTATCTGCTCGCGATAGTATAGACGATAGAGTAAAGGGGCTCGAACTTGGTGCTGATGACTATTTAATAAAGCCTTTTGCTTTTGCTGAAGTTTTAGCAAGAGTACGCACTCTTATTCGCCGTGGTGTAGTACAAACAGTTGACGATATACTGATAGTTGCTGATTTAGAAATGGATATTCCAAAGCGAAAAATACAACGTGCAGGCAAGCGTATTTTATTGAGTAATAAAGAGTTTAGCTTACTTGAACTATTGTTACGGCGCGAAGGTGAAGTACTGCCACGTTCGTTAATTGCTTCTCAAGTATGGGATATGAATTTTGATAGCGACACCAATGTGATTGATGTTGCCATTCGTAGGCTAAGAGCAAAAGTTGATGATGACTTTACTGTTAAATTAATTCATACGGTTCGTGGTATGGGCTATAAATTAGAGGTTGAAACTGATGGCTATTAAGTCACGGCCTTTATCACTTACGATGCGTGTTGTGTTGTTTGTCGCTGTAACCGTTATTGCGTGCTTAACTTTAGTTGCCACCTTAATAAATAGTTCGATAAAACATCATTTTTTCCAGCAAGATAGTAGTGAACTGCATGTTATTAATCAATCTATTGAATTAGTTTTAAGACAACAGTATAAATCAAACCTGAAACTTAAAAATGAATTATCTAACGCTGTAGCGGGTCATCACGGTGTTTACTATCAGGTAAATACCGCAAAAGGAGAGCTCATTTTTCAAAGTTCTGAACGAGATTTTAGTGATTTTGTAATGAGTGCTAATGCTTCAGCTGGCTTTAACCGTAACAACATTACCTCATGGCAAAATGATACCCACACCTACCGAGCTCTGGTGAGTAATTTAAGTACTGGGCAACAGCAATACAAAATTACTACAGCGATAGACATGAGCTTTCATTTACACTTTCTCAATCAATTTCAACAAAGTCTTTGGGCTATTATGTTTGGCTCTGCGGTACTCATTTTATTGGTGGCTTGGTTTGCTATACATCAAGGATTGAACCCTTTACGAGGTTTGAGTCAGAAAATGCATGACATCCAAACTAATAAGATGGATGTAAGGCTTGATGAAAATAAAGTGCCTATTGAGCTTGTTAATATGGTGCAGTCGTTTAACTCGATGCTCGACAGGCTCCAAGGTGAATTTATTCGTTTATCAAATTTCTCTAGTGATATTGCGCATGAGTTACGTACTCCACTAACAAATATAATCACTCAAACACAGGTTGGTTTATCTAAAAAAAGACAGTTGTTAGAGTATCAAGAATTATTGTTTTCTAATCTAGAAGAGCTGGAACGACTAACTAAGATGGTTAGTGATATGCTTTGGCTTGCAAAAACTCAGAATGGACTGGTTAAACCCGTTCAAAATACTCTAAAAAGCCATGATGAAATTGAAGCATTATTTGAGTACTTTGATGCTTTGGCTGAAGACTCATTGATTACATTTAAGAAAAAAGGTCAAAACCTTTGTTTTTATTGTGACAAATTACACTTTCGCCAATTATTATCAAACCTCCTATCCAATGCAATAAGGTATGCCCCAAAAGGCTCATCAATCACAGTAAATAGTGAAATATTTACCGCTGATAAAATATGTATTTCAGTGATTAATACTGGGGAGAGAATACCTTCTGAGCATTTACCTTATTTATTTGACCGCTTTTATCGACCCGATAAATCGCGCCAACGACACAGCGATGGAGCTGGTTTAGGGCTTGCAATAGTTAAAGCTCTAGCGCAAGCAAACGGTGGAAATATAGAGGTCAGTTCAAATAATCAAACTACCAGCTTTAAAGTTTTTCTAAATTTAGCTAAAAGCTAATTATTAAATTTAATAACCCAATGTTTGCTTGTACCTCTAGACTTCCCAGCTTTCATTAAACACCGGTTTATAAACTTAAAGTACAAAACGGAAGTAAACTTCCGGTTTCTAACCCAATATTGCTATATTTCGGAAGCAAACTTCCGTTTATAGGAATTCAAAGGTAGTTATCGGAAATATACTTCTGTTTTTGAAAGCGTTGGCCTAGATAGCTATATGAGCCATTTTTCGGGGTCTTATTTGAGCGAAAAGCGGAGGGTCGGGTAAACTCGTTTTTGGACAGAATGTATGGTACGCCCCGTTTTGCAAGTTAATAACTAAAAATAACGGAGATGGTTTGCGCTAATGTATTCAGAGTCTATTAGAGACTAACATTAGTCCCAGCTCTACGATGAGATCTGCGCCAGATTG
>NZ_JACDWV010000007.1:0-1817 GCF_016464105.1 Pseudoalteromonas sp. bablab_jr010
ATGAGCGGTGTCACATCATTACTATCGGCCAAGGTATCAAGGCTAATCGTCGGTGCGGTAATGTCGATTTCACCAGTGGCACTATCGGTGCCGGTATTACCGGCTGCATCGGTGACTGAAGCATTAACAGTAAAACTACCTTCTGCCAGTATAGTGGTTGCAGACACTGACCAACTTCCGTTCGCTAATACCGTAGCGACTAAAGTTTGTGGGTTGCCTTGTGAATCAGTAATGATCACTGTAACTGTGCTTCCTACCGGTGCATCCGTTGTACCACTTATTGTTGGGGTTGTATCATTGGTTTGTGCAATATCATTAATTGCAATGGTAGGAGGGGTTAAATCAATTGTTCCTACAGCAGAGTCTGTACCTTCAACGCCACCTACAGTAACGCTAGCAGTAACCGTAAAATCACCTTCAGTTAATGCATTATTAGCAGTAACAGTCCAAATACCACCTGAGACACTTACTGTCAGTGTTTCAACTGGATTGGTGCCATCATTTATAGTCACTGTTACCGTACTGCCGTCAGGAGCACTGGTTGTTCCTGAAATAGTAGGCGTTGTATCGTTCGTTTGGCCTAGGGCATCAATTGAAATACTAGGCGCACTGGTATTCAAGGTGAAATTCTCTGTTGCCGAGGCGCTATTTCCTGCTGCATCCTCTACTGTAGCAACCACGCTGTAGTCATCATTCGCTAACGATGAAGAGGTGACAGACCAATTACCAGCACCATCAACGGTTGCAGTCAAACTGATCTCACCACCACTGGTATCTGTTAATACAAGTGAAATAACGGTGCCTGCTGGCTCCGAAGATGTACCACTAATAGTTGGTGTTGCGGTGTTAATTGTGCCTAGATTGTTGATTGTAATGAGAGGCGCTGTAGTGTCTATCGTTCCTGAGCCTGTATCACTCCCTGTATTACCCGCAGCATCTGTGATTGTTGCAGTAATTGTATAGTTACCATCAGGTATTTCAGATGCGTCTGTTTGCCATGTGCCTGCAGCACTTACAACAGCTGTAAAACTATAATTATCGCCATTACTGTCTGTAACTATAATATTTACAATTGTGCCCGCAGGCTCGGTAGATGTACCGCTGATTGTTGGGGTATTATCATTACTTAAGCCATTATCATTCACAACGACTGTAGGATTTACCGTATCAATACTACCTGAGGCGCTGATTGTTGTACTATTGCCCGCCACGTCACTCACTGTTGCTGACACAGTGTAATCACCTTCGGCTAAACCGTTTGGCACTTCGCTAGTCCAGGTTCCATTACTGCCCACTGTGGCTGAGAAAGTTTGTACCACACCGTTACTATCAGTCACTGTGATAGTTACTAACGCGCCGATTTCATTACTTGTGCCGCTTAAAGTTGGCGTCACATCACTGCCCGCCCCAACGCCCGTTAAGGTTAAGCTTGGTGCAACGGTATCAATGACCCCAGTCACCGTTTCTTCTGTAAGGTTCCCCACCCCATCACGCACACTGGCGTCAACAGTAAATTGACCATCAGCTAAGACCGTTGTTGGACTCACTGACCAATTACCGCTGGCATCCACTATCGCTGTCAGGGTGCTGCTATCACCATTGGCATCGGTGACGACCACGGTCACTTGTGCACCTTCACCTGCATCACTGGTACCACTGATGAGCGGTGTATTGTCATTTCCTATTGCATCCACATTAACGGTGAGTGTCGGTGGTGTACCATCAAAGTCACTTGAACTGATAGTACGTACATTGCCTGCAGCATCCGATGCACTGGCTGTTATCGACGCTAGGTTCGCTAACGGCACGGTTAACCC
>NZ_JACDWV010000054.1:0-12982 GCF_016464105.1 Pseudoalteromonas sp. bablab_jr010
ATCGTGACCAATTAGGTGAAAGGTTGATTTACCTAAATCAATACCTATGACTTTTGCAACTGACATGATGGTTTCCTCCTGTAATAGCCAACACTATGAGTTTAGCTAATGGGTGGGGCGTACCATCTAATTAATGAGTTAAAGCCGACCAGTGGTTCTATGCCAAAAGCGGACTTGGTACAAAACAAAGGCACCTCTTGCTTCTATCAAAAGGTGCCTTCTTATTTTGTTAAAAGTCGTTTTTATCTTTAACCGATATAACTTGACCGTTTTTTGCAATTTGGAAG
The DNA here is from genome assembly GCF_016464105.1 of Pseudoalteromonas sp. bablab_jr010. Lineage (NCBI taxonomy): Bacteria > Pseudomonadati > Pseudomonadota > Gammaproteobacteria > Alteromonadales > Pseudoalteromonadaceae > Pseudoalteromonas > Pseudoalteromonas sp. bablab_jr010. The sequence continues at coordinate 288 of NZ_JACDWV010000054.1, forward strand.
TAAAGCTTATCTTCGTTGCTAGCATTAGATGCACTAACTACATAGAAATTGTCTTCAACGCTAGCAATCGAAAGTTGCGACTTATCAATATTTTTCCATGACTCATCTAACTTACCGACTTCAAAACCAGCGTCTTTAAACGTCATTTTTTGAATATGTGTTGCAGCGATGATAACAGCTTTCTGACCGCTGATGACACCATGATCTCCATGTGCCTGTACATTACTAGTTAGCAAGGCACCACAAAGCGCAACGATTGATATTAGTTTGTTCATTTTAGTCTCCATTTGGTATGAAATTCGTAAAGTTAAATTCGTTATTGTTTAAGGCCAATAACTTCGTATTGCCCTTTAACCAGTAGCTGTACTGACACTGGTTTATCTGATTTGTTTTGCCAGTACCAACCATGAGAGCCTGCAAATGGGGTGGTATAACTGCCTTTCATTTCATTAGTTGTAGCAATAGCATAGCTTTCAAAATATCCCGTTGTGTCACCTTCAGGCTCACCATGTAAATCGAAGTACAATGGAGCACCATCGGTTAACCATTCATAAGTCATTTTTTCATGCTGCTTCATATAAAATTTATATTCGATGCCGCGTCCCGCAGGGACTGTCACTTCTATTGTTTGAAACTCATCCGTGCCTTTAGTTGTCTCTAATGACGTTGTTTCCATTTCAGCCGCTTGTGCAAGTGCTGTTAAACCTAACTTGTTGCCAATACCTGTCGGATCGATGTTGTACTCTGCTGGTAAGATAAAGGTAACCAGTGCAATAGCCGCGACAACGACTGCTGAAATACTCGCTTTAACGAGTGTTTTGGTACTAACTGTATGTTGCATAAAATTCTCTTTTATTTCTGTATTTCTATAAGTTAAAAATCGATTAAATAGTAAAGTAACCAGTAAGTTGTAAGCCCATCAACATCACACCAGCACTCATTAGTGCAGTATTCGTGACTGTCGAAAAACGTTGAAATGACGGCAGTTTTCTCCATGCATTTATCATGATCAAAATAAGTGCGAGCGCAGCAAATTGACCAAGTTCAACACCTAAGTTAAAGGCAATCAGGTTGGTAATAAGACCTTCATCAGCTAGGCTAAATTCTTGTAATTTGGTAGCTAAACCAAAGCCATGAAATAGACCAAAAATCAGCACCGCCCATTGGGTATTAGGCTGCCAATTAAAACAACGCTTAAAGCCACCTAGATTATCGAAGCCCTTGTAAATTACGGAAAAACCGATAATGGCATCAATTAAATAAGCGTTGACCTGTATGTCACTTAACACACCAAATAACAGAGTTGTACTATGTCCAATAGTAAACATGGTGACGTACAACAGTACGTCACGGCTACGATATAAAAAGAAGATAACACCCACTAAAAACAATAAGTGGTCATATCCCGTTATCATATGTTTAGCGCCTATGTATAGGAATGGAATAAACTGAACACCTGTATTCTGTTCCAAAAACGCTCTGGTTTTATCATCAACACCGTGAGCAAAGGCTTCAATGCTAACAAGTGCCAGCAACGCAACTGCCAAATAGGTTAACGCTTTAATCATATTATTTGGCATCTTGAGACTCCAATACTTCAACATCAGTCAAAATAGACTCCTTTTCTTTGTGTAAAATTCTGTATAAGGCAGGAATGACAAACAGAGTCAAAATCGTTGACGAAATAATGCCACCAATGACTACTGTTGCGAGAGGTCGCTGAACCTCTGAGCCAATCCCTGTATTTAAAGCCATCGGAATAAAACCTAATGATGCGACCAAGGCGGTTGTTAATACAGGGCGAAGTCGAGTAAGTGCACCGTCAAATATTGCTTTATCAAGTGCCAATCCATTTTTACGTAACTCTCTAATGAACGACACCATAACCAGTCCATTTAGAATTGCTATGCCCGATAAGGCAATAAAACCAACGGCTGCCGAAATTGAGAACGGAATATCACGTAACAATAGAGCAGCTATACCACCTGTTAATGCTAATGGAACACCTGTGAAGATGATCATTGCATCTTTAAATGAGCTAAGCGCTAGTATCAACAATCCGACAATCATAATTAAGGTGACTGGTACAACAATACTCAGTCGCTCAGAAGCGGATTGCAGTTTTTGGTAGGTGCCGCCATATTCCACCCAGTAACCAGCCGGAATTTCAACACTTTCATTAATTGCAGTTTGGATATCCGCAACAAAACTTCCTAAATCTCTTCCGCGAACATTGGCAGTAACCACAACCCTACGCTTACCATTTTCGCGGTTAATTTGGTTAGCACCAGATACAAGCTCAATTTCAACAAGTTCTTGCAGTGGCACTGAATGACCGTCAGCCAACATAATCGGTAAATAAGGAAGTTCATCAATATTATTTCGTTTTGATTCTGCTAGGCGTACTACAATATCAGAGCGCACATCGCCTTGATAAAACTTACCTGCGACAGTACCACCCATCGCAGTTGCCACTTGAGATTGCACTTGGCTAATACTAATACCAAACTGCATCAATTTTTCACGCTTTGGTACTAAGTTAAGCAGTGGTAATCCCGTTGTTTGCTCGACTTGAATGTCTGCAATGTTATCAACTTGCGAAATAGCACCTTCTATCTCATCACCTAATGCGGTTAAAGTTTCAAAATCATCACCAAATACTTTAATGGCAAGCTCGGCTCTAACCCCAGCTAATAGCTCATTAAAACGCATTTGAATGGGCTGTAAGAACTCATAGCGGTTGCCCGGAATCGGCTCAACAAGTGCGGCCAATTCTTCTACGATTTGTGCTTTAGTTTTGTCTGGATTAGGCCATAATTCACGAGGCTTTAAGATAATAAAGTTATCTGCAACACTTGGTGGAACCGCATCGGTTGCCACATCTGCCGTGCCTATCTTAGCAAAGACACGTTCAACTTCTGGCATTTGCTTAATTTTATCTTCTAACGATTCCTGAAGTGCTACAGCCTGAGATAGTGACGTACCGGGAATACGTAAGGCGTGCATGGCAATATCACCTTCATCCAGATTAGGCGCAAATTCACTACCTAACTTAGTCGCTTGATAGCCAGAAAATATAACTAAAAGTGATGCCGCAATTATCACTAACCAACGTGCTTTCAATACCCATTTCAAAGCAGGTTTATAAAGGACCGCAGCGCCACGAATAAGTGGACTGTGCTTTTCTTTTACTGGCTTTTTAAATAGTAAGGCAACCATTGCTGGTACGAAGGTTACCGAAAGCAACATAGCACTCAGTAATGCAATAACTACAGTGATCGCCATTGGATGGAACATCTTACCTTCTACGCCTTCAAGAGCGAAGATAGGCAGATAAACTACGGTGATAATAAATACACCAAATAATGCGGGACGTATCACTTCTCTTGTTGCTTCGAACACTAACTCTAAGCGTTCTTTTAGCGATAACGGGTTATTTCCAGCCTGACTTAGCCTGCGGAGACAATTTTCTACGATAATAATGGCACCATCGACTAACAAACCAAAATCTAACGCCCCCAAACTCATCAAGTTTGCACTCACCCTTGTATGCACCATACCTGTTACTGTCATCAACATGGCAAATGGGATCACTAATGCGGTTAAAAATGCAGCCCTGAAATTGCCTAGTAGTACAAAGAGCACAACAATAACCAAAATGGCCCCTTCAATTAGGTTGAGCTGTACGGTTTTTAAGGTTTTATCAACTAATTTAGTGCGGTCATAAACAGCGGTTGCGACAATCCCTTCTGGTAAAGTGGCGTTAATTTCTTTGAGCTTTTCTCCCACGGCATGGGCAACGGTGCGGCTGTTTTCGCCAATAAGCATGAACACCGTACTCATCACCACTTCACGACCATTTTGTGTAGCAGCACCAGTTCTTAGCCCTTTACCGTTTTCAATATCGGCTACGTCTTTTATATAAATTGATGAACCATCAAGCGACTTAAGCGGAATATTACCAATGGCAGTCATATCAGTAACCTGACCGGGCAGCCTTAATAACCACTGTGCGCCATTTTGCTCTATAAAGCCTGCGCCTTGATTTTGATTGTTTTGTGCGATGGCATTAACCACATCGGCTTGTGATAGTCCAAAAGCAAGTAGCTTTTCAGGTTTAAAGGCGACTAAAACCTCCCGTTCAAATCCGCCTATAGGGTTCACCTCTACAACACCGGGTACACGCATTAACTGTGGTCTTATGGTCCAGTCATGTACGGTTCGTAAATCCATTGGTGTAATAGGCGTGCCATCAGCATGTGTTGCATCAGGCTCAGCATCAACCGTGAACATAAAGATTTCACCAAGACCTGTAGCTATTGGCCCAAGTTGAGGCTCTAAGCTTTGAGGCAACTCAGCTCGTGCCGCAGACAAACGTTCATTGACTAGCTGACGGGCAAAATAGATATCCGTATCATCGCTAAATATCGCTACCACTTGCGATAAACCGTAGCGAGAAACCGAACGCGTATAGGTTAAGCCCGGTAAACCTGATAACGCAGTTTCTAACGGAAAGGTTACTCTTTGCTCAACTTCCAAAGGTGTAAAACCAGCCGCCTCAGTATTGATCATTACTTGAACATTGGTGATATCTGGTACAGCATCAATGGGTAGTTTGGTAAAGTTCCAGATACCAAGCCCTGAAACAGCAAGTACCATCACCATCACAAGGAATTTGCGCTTTATTGAAAAGCGTAAAATTGATTCCAACATTTATACGCTCCTAATGATCATGTGATGCGCCAGACTTTTCAATGTCGGCTTTTAAGATGTAGCTATTATCAGCCACGTATTCTGTACCTGCTTTTAATCCACCTAGAACTTCAATCCATTCACCTCCGGCTCTTCCAAGCTCAAGCATACGGACTTCGTATTGTTTACCGACTTTGGCATAGACAACGGTGAAATCTCTAAAACTTTGCAAACCAACACGCTTAACAGCAAGCGGCACATCGATTGTTGCTACTTCAATATTTGCTTTAACGAAGTTTCCTTCTGCAAGTTCAGCATCTGCTAATTCAACCCAAACCATTCTTGCTTGATCATCTCTCACGCTTGGCTCAATAAATGACACCTCACCTACAAGGGGGTTCTTATGACCTTCAATGTTTAACGTAACTGGCGTTTCCAGTTTAACCTTGGAATAATCCGAAGGATAAACCGCTAATTTGGCAATATGGCGATTAAAATTGGTAATGGTGAGTAAGGTTTTACCATTGGTTTGCTCACCCGCGTTTGCGAATAACTGGGTAATAACACCATTAATGGGCGCTTTAATAACGTAGGGCTTAAGACTTTCATTACTTTCTACTGTGAATAGCGTTTGCCCTTTTTTAACGATTTCACCGAAATTGACGTGTAATTTGGTGATTTCACCATCAAAACGCGCTGCAATGTTTCGCTTAGCGCCCACAGGTAAACTTAATTTTCCATAAGCAGGAATGGTTTGATGAATTGTCGCAGGGCCTGCAATTTCAGTGTTGATTTCCATTGCATCGGCAACTGCCTGTTCAATTGTGGTGCGACCCTCGAAGTTGTCATATCGCCAATTGTACTTTTTACCCTGATAAGTTGCTTCAATGGCAACGACAAAAGAGTGAGGCTCATAAATCACCATATCACCGCGAAGAAAGTCACCTTGGGCATTGAAGTTAATATCATCAGTGCCATCGCCTAGACGGATTAACTTTACGTTTAAACTAACTTTCGCTGGGTCAATAGGTTGCCCTTCATTTGTTGCCCAAACACGAAATTCTGGCGGCACGCCTGTTTCAAAAATAGAGAGTTCAATTGCAAAATCACCTTCTCGTAACATGCGCCCACGGTGTGGACCTTTCTCTGGTTCAGCTTGCTCAGCCGCAGGTGATGATGCCGCAATAGCATTAGGTGCGACGACGCCTGTTAATGAGATAAGTATCGCCAAACTCAATGACGACAGGATATTTTTATTTTTCATAAGTTTGCTCACGGTTCTACTCGCTATCACTAACGGACACGCCAGTTAGGCGTTGAATTTCAATATGTTGTAAGTGCAAAGATTGATAAGAATCAAGTAACTGATTTTGGGCGCTGAGTAGCTCTCTACGGATATCACTCCACTGGTTGTAGCTAAGTTTGCCGATATCAAATGCCTGACTTGCTTCAGTCAATGCGGTTTCTAGTACAGGAATAATTTCAGCTTGAATCGTTTCAATGACATGGTGGGAATGCGCCATTTCTTGCAATAGCACATAAAGCTGTGCATCAAGTTTCTGCATTAACGCTTGTTGCTGACTTGCCAGAACATCTTGTTTTGCGAGTAAGGCAGCTATTGTTCCTGCATTTCTATTTTCACTTCCCCAAGGAATAGAGACACCCGCCACTAAACCAAAATCATCGGTCGTTTCATATCGTCTTAGTCCAGCAGTGAATTGCCACTGAGGTTTGGCTTCAATACGTGCGAGTTCCATTTGAGACTGGGCGATACGTTGTTCATCAGCAAACTGCTGTATTTGCGGGATTTGCTTAAGCTTGTTTAGCTGGCTTTCTACAGATGGAATTTCCGGCTTAAGCACTAAATTCCCCGTTAACTTAAGCTCTGCCTGAGGCTTACCCCATAAGGATGACAGTTGATAATGGCTGGCTTTTAATTCGTGCTCTAAATCTTCGACAGCGAGATTTCTTCGAACCAACTCAGCTTGAGCCAAGCGCATTTCGACATTAGAACTTTTGCCTGCTTTTACTCTTTTGGCAATAGCGTCAACCACTTCCTGTGCCTGAGATACCGCTAATTTATTGAGTTTCAGGCGCTCTTGTTTTATCAAGATTTCAACAAACTGCTTAGCAACAATCGCAGATAAATCGAGGGCTTTTATTTTTTGCTCGACTATTACTGCACTTGCTTGGCTTTTTGCCGCATTAACTCTGCCATCAATTTGATCTTGTTGAAGCAACCAAGAGTAGGTGAGCGTTGATTGCATACTTTTTAATGCACTATGCTCACCAGTCCCTAACGCATCTTCAATCATTAAACCTATTTGAGGACGCTCTCCAATTCCAGCTTGCTCGATATTACCTTGCCACAAGGCTTCTTGAGCTATCAAGGCTTTTAATTCAGGATGACTTTGTAGAGTCATGGTCACAGCCTTGCTTAAATTTATAACCTGATGTGATGACTGTGATTGCTGCTGGATTTGCGCATTAGCCAAAAAGGGAGTTGATGTTACTAAACCAGCCCCCGTTGTTAAAAATAGACCAACAGCCAAAAACCGATTGCCAGTCGGTTTTTTTCTGTTGCTTTTATAAAGATTAAATCTCATTCCATATCCTTAATTAATGGATGAAAAAAGTTTCGATAAAGTGATGAAAACTATCGACAGTGGATGCCGCTAGTACTGGCATAGTTGCCAATAATGCTAGAGTAATGATGAAAGTAGTAAGTGACGGTTTATTAATTGGATTTAATAAACCTTCAACACGAAGACTCGTGTAATCATGTCCGAAGTAGCTAACAGACGCCTGATCGCAATCCGTAGGAAGTGCTTTTTGAAGTCTAGCGACATCAATTAATGTCTGTGCGATATCAAGGTGGTCGTATTCTTTTGTGACCTCATTGTCGGCCATCTTTTCCGTCATTAAGACATATTGCTCGATTAGGGTTTGTTTTATACGTGACGGATAGAAGCTGGCAAGTGCCGTGAAAAGCACTTTAAATAACGGGTCTCTTGCCGTTACATGAGCCAGTTCATGATTAACGATGATATTAAGTTGTTCATCGCTAACTTGGGTTTGTAGTCCGGTTGATACATATATCTTGGGAGATATAAAACCTGTAGTAAAGGCAACAGGCACTTTAACAGGCATCAATAAATATTGATTGCCATTAGTCGTCCTAGCATCTTGTGCATCAGTAAAGCTTAGTAAACTCGATAATGCGATGGACTGTTTGGTTCTAGCAAAGGTAGTCTTAGTTACGCGCCAAGCTAAATAGATTAGTGCTAAAAGTAAGGTTAACGCGTGCCAACTTGAAAAGCTAAAAATATCGATATGGTGCCAATGGGCAAAATCTTCGAACCAGCTTATGTTAAAAACTTTATCAAACCCTAACGAGTAAGGCATAAAGTAACTAATACAAGAAAAGGCTATCCACCAAGGTGCACTCACTAGTGACCACAATATAAACTTTTGACTATTAAAACTGACTTGTTCGAGTCTGAACAACACAAAACGAGATACGACAGCAACAGTTGCAATACCTATCACAAATGCAAGCACTGAAACACTGAGCAAATTTAGAACGATTGCCATATCTCCAACTAACATAATTAAGCCCGCTCCTTTCTAAGCTGGCGTTGTTTCTCGATCATTTTTTCTAATGTATCGAGTTGTTCGTCATTAAGCTGTGCCGAAGCAGAACTGAACGCAGCAATTAAGCTATTTTCACCATCATCAACAAAGTCACTGGTTACATTTGAAATAAGTTGAGCAATTAAGCCTTCACGATCTACTCTGGCTGAATAACAATACGCATGGCCTTGTTTAGTGCGTTTAAGTAATTCTTTTTTAAATAACCTATCAAGCGTACTTTGGATAGTATTTAACGAATTACCACGAGCTAACCCCAGTACTTTATGTACTTGCTTTGCATCCGCTTCTTTCACATTCCAGAAATGTTGAAGCACTAACTTTTCTAGTTCACCTAACTGCATAACACTTTACTCTATTTAATTCGTTGGCTATATTGTCACAACAAAAACCGATAGGCAATCGGTTTTTTCATTTAAGGACATTATATGGGTTGGCTAATAACTAAGTATTTGATCACCGCTACGGTCATTGTCGCGGCATCAGAGCTAGCAAAACGAAATGATAAACTAGGCGCACTAATAGTGGCCTTACCGACAGTCACAATTTTAGCCATGATTTGGTTATATGTTGAAAAGCAGCCGTCAGAGAAAATAGCCAATCACGCTTGGTACACCTTTTGGTATGTACTTCCCACATTGCCCATGTTTTTACTTTTCCCCATGCTGATGCAGCGCTACAGTTTTTGGCTATCGTTACTCATCAGCTCATTAATAACTGTAATTTGCTTTTGGCTGTTTTCTTTATTGCTGAAGCAGTTTGGAATAGATTTGCTTCCTTGAGGTTAACAGCAAGGTCCGTTGTTCGCCCCACAGCTGCCATTAGAGTATTTACGTTAACGCGTAATGGGGCATAAATGAGTTAGAGCCGAAGGACGGCTCTGTGCCAATTGCAGACATTAGCAACGCCTGAGCTCAGGTGCATTTGAGACAACGCCTGCTTTTGCGTTAGCAAAAAAGTGGGTGGCGGATCAAATGTCATCTGCAGAGACTTTTTAGGCAGCGTTCACCGTATTCTAGGAACGAGCGTTTACGAGGCACGTGCCGAACTGGCCTTTATGACTTTTGTAAACAACAAAAAAATATTTGGATCAAACTTCGTGTCCACTTCATGCTTCAAGATATTCATAGTTTCAAGGTGCGATTTAGCCATGCGGTATGGCCTGCTAGTCGTCAGTGCATCATACGCATCAATGATCGAAAGTATTCGACTACTCAGGGGAATATCGGCACCAGCCAGTCCGTCCGGGTATCCGCTTCCATCAAATGCTTCATGATGATGTCTGACAATAGACGCGACCTCGTCTCTGTTTGTCAGGAATGTCTCACTAATTATTCTCTCACCGATAACCGAGTGAGCCTTTATCTCTTCCCTTTCATCAGGTGTGAGCTTTCCAGGCTTCGAGAGAACAGTATCACGAACTCCAATCTTACCCACGTCGTGTAATTGACTGGCAATACGCAAGTCATCTAATGAGGGGGCACTCAAATCGGCCGCACGCCCCACTTCCAACGCAAGCGCACAGACGCGGTCACAATGGCCTCTAGTATACGCATCGCGCGCGCACAATGCCGTAATGAGTGATGGGTAAGCATTTTCTTGATCTGGTGCGAGGGCAAAAGCCATTGAATATCTCTCCTTGTTCAGCAACGCCTAACATTTTAGTATTTATGCGACACGCAGTTTGTGTTGCATAATCGCTTGTTGGACTGAGCCGCTACCTACTCGGTGTGTCAGAGTTGGTGTTGTTTATGCTATGGGAATTTGCTTTTTCTGGCCTAAGCGATATCAAGCCAACGTTACTGGCGAGCCTATCGTATCTAAGCTATCCCTGCTTTACTCAGCGTTTATTATGCTTCCATTACACCTAAATTTGCCTTAAGAAGCAATTATATTTTTACGCACGCAGAGGTCGTTAGCCTGAGCAATTAAGCAGGTTAACTCATTGATTTTAAGCAGCAAGCAAGGCTGCTAACTCGTTCGCACTATTTCATTTGTCGGCGTATCTGAATTCATCACACCAATAAATCGTAAAATACCCACCTTGCATGACTGGCAAGGCCAATGCGGTATCAGTGTTACGTTTTCTGTCTTTAGCTTCTCCACTTTACCTCTGTGTGATTCTTGTGACCTTATTAATGCTAACTTTCGCTTGCGACACGCATTAGCTAAAAAGCCATAGTGGCGAATGCGCATAAACCCTTTGGGCAATACATGTTGTAAGTAGCGCCGTAAAAATTCATCACAACTCAGAGTCATGACTTTATCGCGGTTGTTATCTGCATAATCGCGGTATTTAAAGCTCACTGTTTCTTCAGTCGCTGACACTAATCGCGATTCTGACATCACGCCTTTTCGGGTATAACGAGCAAGGTAACTAACTAGCTTTTCACTGTACGTTAAACAGGCTTTGCTATACACACACCACTTTGTTGGGGTGTTTATCTTCGCGAATGAACTATCGCATTCATTGAGTTCCGCTAGCATTTTACCCCTAAAGACTGTTGATAACGCTTTTACGGGGTATAAATAGCCTTTTTCTATTTCATGCCAGTGCGCTTTATTTAGCGCCCCTGCGGGTATCAAACAATGCAAGTGGATATGCTGACTTAAGTTCTGCCCCCACGTATGCAGTACGCTTGTCATGCCTAACTGACCATGCTTTTTCCGTTTCGCAAATTTACTTAGCGTTTGCCATGTCGCTTTAAATAAACACTGATACAACGCATTTGGGTTATAGTGAGCAATGATATTCAACTCATGAGGGAGTGTAAAAACAAGGTGGAAATACCTACATGGTAATAAATCCTCCTGCTGTTTTTGCACCCATTTAGCCGTAGCCATGCCTTGGCAACGCGGGCAATGACGGTCTCGACAGCTACATCCAATCTTTTGCGACTCCCCACAGCTATCACATTGCCATGCTTGATAACCGAGCTGACCCGTTCTGCATGATTGAAGGTGCTGACACACGCGCAGTTGTTGATAACTCACCGTATGATGTTGGCGATAACTCTCAAAGCTTGAGTTTAAAATATCAGCGAGGTGTAAGGCGTTCATTGTTTACTCCAGCTCGCAAGCAAATCAATGCCGCCATGACCTAACTCTGGTAACCAATGTAAGTAACTTTGTGTGGTTTTAATATCACTGTGGCCAAGCTGATGTTGCAGTTGATGAAGTGGCATACCTGATTCAAGTTGGTGTGTTGCATAAGCATGGCGTAAAGTATGTGGATTACAGTGCTTTAAGCCACACGCTTGTGCATGTTTTCTCAATGGCTTCCTGAAGGTTGATGCTGACATAGGTTTATCCATTAATAACCGTGAATAGAACATCCAACCTGTTGGGTGATACATTTTCCAATAACAACGTAATTGAGCCAGCACGCTATCTGATACAACCACATAGCGTGATTTATCCCCTTTACCTTGTTCAATTAAAATAGTTTTACGCTGTCCATCGATATCTTGCACTTTAATGCGTAGCAGTTCATTAATACGTAAGCCACACCCATAGCACACCATAATCAATGTTTTTAAGCGCATATCGGTGCAACTTTCTATAAGCCGTCGCATGTCATCGCGCGATAAATACGTGGGTGCGCGAAGTTTTACTTTTGGCAGTACAATATCTAAGTTAAGTGGCCGATGTAAAATATTCTTAAACAAGAACCAAATACTGTTTATCTGTATTTTTTGGCTTGCTCTAGAAAGTTTACGAATCGCAGGATCGTTAAAAAAGGCGTTAAGTTCCTCATCAGTAATCGAATCGAGCGGTTTATTAAAATAATGACTGAGTTTTAGTAAATGTTCACAGTAGCTTTTACATGTACTTTGCGAATAACCACGATAGGCTATTTCAGTTTTGACTTGTTCAATGAGTGTATTCATGACTTACCTCCAAGTTATGGGATAACCCCAAGGTAAGTGTGGCTCAAATTATAAGAATAGGATCTCCGCGTAGCGGCTTAGTTCAACAATTTAATAGTGCGCTCATCACGCATATTTTTGCTGACTTCAAGCTCATCTATCCACATTCCAACAAATAACCGAGGGTATTTCAAGATTTTAAATAAATTTAAATGTAGGATATACGCGTTGCTCGTTTGCTTGACTATATGAATAAACGACACAACTTTATCTATTAATTAGCCCAAAATTTAGCCATCCTCAATGACCGGTTATCGCTCTTTTGAGGCATTCGCCTCAACACGTTTTTGGACAGAATGTATGGTACGCCCCGTTTTGCAAGTTAATAACTAAAAATAACGGAGATGGTTTGCGCTAATGTATTCAGAGTCTATTAGAGACTAACATTAGTCCCAGCTCTACGATGAGATCTGCGCCAGATTG
>NZ_JACDWV010000055.1:0-661 GCF_016464105.1 Pseudoalteromonas sp. bablab_jr010
TTCATCAAATAATGATGAGAATACTAAAGTAGATACCAATTAATCTTTCAATTAATGGCATATTTTTACTTTTGAAAACTCTTTATAGATACGAATATCTATAAGAATTTTAATATCAGCTTTCCAAATTTTTAAAGAGCAAGAGAATAAACATCTCAAAATTAAACACACTCTATTCTCAAGCAGTTTATTACCTGATTAAGAATGTTTATTTTTAAGGAGTAAAAGTGGTGGAGCTAAGCAGGATCGAACTGCTGACCTCCTGCGTGCAAGGCAGGCGCTCTCCCAGCTGAGCTATAGCCCCACATATGCTGGTACTTACTGTTTTATTAGCCACTTCGATTGAGACAAGGCGTAAGTTGAGGACGTTTAGTTCACTAAACGACGAAGCTTACAACGCAGTATCAAGAAGAAGTGGTGGGTCTGAGTAGATTTGAACTACCGACCTCACCCTTATCAGGGGTGCGCTCTAACCAACTGAGCTACAGACCCAAACAATAAGTGTTGTTCTCTTTACAATTAACAATCATCTGTGTGGACACTACGAACAAATAAGTTCTAAATCGTATAAGGAGGTGATCCAGCCCCAGGTTCCCCTAGGGCTACCTTGTTACGACTTCACCCCAGTCATGAATCACTCCGTGGTGAACGTCCTCCCGAA
>NZ_JACDWV010000056.1:0-283 GCF_016464105.1 Pseudoalteromonas sp. bablab_jr010
AGGTAGTTTTACTGTTAATGCTTCAGTCACCGATGCAGCCGGTAATACCGGCACCGATAGTGCCACTGGTGAAATCGACATTACCGCACCGACGATTAGCCTTGATACCTTGGCCGATAGTAATGATGTGACACCGCTCATCAGTGGGCAAACCACCGGAGCGGCAGTGGGCAGCTTAGTGCTGCTTACTATCACTGACAGTGCTGGTAATGTACAAAGTGCGACAGCGACGGTGCAAGCGGATGGCAGTTGGTCTGTTGAGCCAAGTACGGCATTAGCCGAA
>NZ_JACDWV010000057.1:0-220 GCF_016464105.1 Pseudoalteromonas sp. bablab_jr010
CACTGGTGAAATCGACATTACCGCACCGACGATTAGCCTTGATACCTTGGCCGATAGTAATGATGTGACACCGCTCATTAGTGGGCAAACCACCGGAGCGGCAGTGGGCAGCTTAGTGCTGCTTACTATCACTGACAGTGCTGGTAATGTACAAAGTGCGACAGCGACGGTGCAAGCGGATGGCAGTTGGTCTGTTGAGCCAAGTACGGCATTAGCCGAA
>NZ_JACDWV010000058.1:0-78905 GCF_016464105.1 Pseudoalteromonas sp. bablab_jr010
ATCGCTTTAGTCGTGAACCTTTAAGGTTGGTATCACCAACATCTGTATTTCAGCTAAGTATTGCAGTGATATTGCATAATAATGAATATGCTCGCCAAATTTATACGTTATTTCAAGCAGGTTACATGAAGCACTGGGTGAATAGATCAAAAAGTCACATTGGTGATTTTATTATCTTGCTGTTTGATAAGGCAAAAGGTGGCAATACCCTAAAGCCGATCGTAGATGATTTTGCTTATCAAGCTATTTTAGATAACTGGGATAGTACAGACTTAACAAAAGTTACCGCTTATCTAAATCAGTTATGTGATGATCAAGTCGCTCAGGTTGCATCACCACCGAGTAAGATGTTTTTTGAGTTCGATAATATGAACTGGCAATTTACACCTTATGCTGCACTTATGCTGCTAACGCTAAGAGCACAACATGGCCTTGAAAACCCTGGTTTTGAGCACCCTGGTTTTGGTAATGTGACTTCTTTACTATTAACGCAGCCTGTAGCCCCTGAAAAAGATGACGTGCTTGAACAGCTTGTAGTCAAATTACATGAGCAGGGCTTTGATGAAAAAGCGTTACTAGCGTAGCATCTAAAAACTGTCACTAAAATGGTCAGGTCTTTCTTTTTGCCTTTTAGCTAGTCCAATGTCATATATAAGCAATGTTTAATAAAAGTCATCAAAATGCTGAGCATTTTGTGATGGGCAAGCACAAACTCCAGAATGGATTTAAATCGGCAAAGTGTTACCCCAATTTGGAAAATCTAAAGCAACATCAAGGCGTAAGTTAGCTGTAATTGTCGAGCAAAGAAAAGAGTTGGGTGATTATTTCAAGCTGCACAATTCAAGCATGAAGTATGGTAGTGGCAAAAGAAAGACCTGCCCCCTAGATGCTTGCTGACACTGCTACAACCTCAATGACCCCAGTTGGTAAATAATGGACAAAATATTAGAAAAATTTTTACGTAAGCGTAAGCAAGCAATTAAAAACCCAGAAAAGTATAGAAATGTCTACGATAGAAATATAACGAGAATTACTTTTTACTTAGAACATGGCAAAACAAAAGGTGAAGAATTTTTTAATGAGAGTTTACCTTTTGCTCCTTGGGAAAAGCTTAATGTTGAATTGTCAATTCCAGGTTATTTTTATGAAATGCAGGCACAAGCTAGTTTAGTGAAGGGTAGCGTACTCAATATCGAGCAGTTGGGATATTATTTGAGCTATGGGTATTATCAGCTAACTATTGCTCATATAAGACAAAAGCGCTGTGTTATTCGCTTCGGGGAAGATAATGAAAGAGTGATATCACCTGGAAGTGTATTTCAATTAGCTACAGCTGTTTTATTACATCAGTATGATTATGCGCAGCAATTTTATAAATTATTTCAAAATGGTTACATGAAAAATTGGATAAACCGTTCGAAAAGTCATATTGGTGATTTTATTATCTTGCTGTTTGATAGGGTCAAAGGTGACAATACTTTAAAACCGATCGTAGATGATTTTGCTTACCAATCTATTATAGATAACTGGGATAGTACAGACTTAACAAAAGTTACCTCTTATCTAAATCAGTTATGTGACGATCAAGTCACTCAGGTTGCATCACCACCGAGTAAGATGTTTTTTGAGTTCGATAATATGAACTGGCAATTTACACCTTATGCTGCACTTATGCTGCTAACGCTAAGAGCACAACATGGCCTTGAGAACCCTGATTTTGAGCACCCTGGTTTTGGCAATGTGACTTCTTTACTATTAACGCAGCCTGTAGCCCCTGAAAAAGATGACCTGCTTGAACAGCTTGTAGTCAAATTACATGAGCAAGGCTTTGATGAAAAAGCGTTACTAGCGTAGCATCTAAAAAGTGTCACTAAATGGTCAGGTCTTTCTTTTTGCCTTTTAGCTAGTCCAATGTTGTTTATAAGCAATGTTTAATAAAAGTCATCAAAATGTTGGGCATTTTGTGATGGGCAAGCACAAGCTCCAGAGTGGCTTGAAATCGACAAAGTGTTACTTCAATTTGGAAAATCTAAAGCGATAGCAAGCCGAAAGTTTGCTTACTTTGTTGAGCAAAGAAAAGAGTTGGATGATTATTTTAATTACACTATTCAAACTTGAGTCAGGTAGTGGCAAAGAAATACCTGCCCCATAGATGCTCCGTTTTTAATGCTAAATAATACTTAGTGAGGATTTTGGTTTGAAAATTCAATCGAATGAAATTATTTCAGTAAAAGTTAAAAGCATTGAGCAATATGGTGTTCTAGTAGAGGCAGATGGTTACGAAGGGATTGTTCACATTCCTAATTTATCATGGAATATTTATGGAGTTCAAAAGGGAATGAGCAACTATTTTTCCATAGGTGATATTTTAGATGCAATGGTGCTTGATAGCTCAACAGTACCCTTTAATGCCTCTTTTAAAGACGCTCACCAAGAGCTAAGTCCGTGGAATAAAGTAAGTAAATACTTAATAAATACTATTCATAAAGCAAAAGTAGTTACGAGAACTGATTTTGGCTATTTTCTGGAACTAGAAAAAGGATTGAGAGTTCTGCTACATAATGAAAAGTCTATACCTGAGATGTCTGAAGGTGAAATTGTTTCAGTTAAAATTAACTCCATTGATCAGGAAAAGAAAAAGATTGTTGTTTCTTATGTTTTTCCTGAAAATAATAGCAATAAACCCCAGTAGAACAGTGCACTACACTAATAGCTGATTGTGCAATCTGTGTCGGAGCCACTAATGAGACAAGCAATAGCTCCAGATTGGCTTGAAATCGGCAAAGGAAAAACAAACAGGGTCAGGTCTTTCTTTTTGCCTTTAAGATTATTGAAGCCTAATTTTTAGTTATTAACTAACCAAGATTGATACGTGAAAGGATGGCTAGGCTACTACGATTAGAGTTTGCAGGTGCTTTGTATCATGTTACACCGTAAGGGAATGAGCGCACACTCAGCTAGCTGAGGTCTAGACAAGTCCCCCCTTACAACATTAAGCAACTTGAGTATTTTCTAGCTCATTTTAAAAAGGTAATGCATTTGCATTGCCTGTTCGTTCGTACTAAAATCAAAGCTAATGAAGCAAATAAAAGACAGAGGTTGTTATGGCACAAGTTGCTTTAGAAACTGAATCAACATTGACAGACCGTTTTCAAACTACGGTGCCTAGCCCTGTTCGTCAGGCGTTGCGCTTAGGTAAAAAAGATAAAATTAAATACACGATTCAATCTGATGGCAGCGTTGTTATTTCGCGTGCAGCAGTGCAAGAAAGCGATCCTGTGCTTGGCGAGTTTTTATCATTCATAGCGCGTGATATACAGGCTCACCCTGAAAGAATAGAACCGTTATCAGCAAGTATGCGAGAAAACGTTGATGTGTTGATTGAAGGTGTTGAAATCGATTTAGATGCTCCGTTATTGGATGAGGACGAGTAAGTTTGCAAAAAACTATACCAATGGTCGTAAATGGTTGGACACTTTACACTCATCCATTGTTTAAAGAGCAATACATAAGCCTTAAAACACAAGTTGAGGCTCTTCGGAATAAAGATCCGAAGGGCTACCTTAAAAAAAATGCCACGAAACGATTAGCCGCTATTCAACGGTTAATCTTTGAACTCATACCGCATGATCCTACCAGCCCTGAATTTCGCCAAGGAAGCACATTAGATGATGATAACAAGCACTGGTTTCGAGCAAAGTTCTTCCAACAATACCGTTTGTTTTTTCGATATCATTTAGGGTCAAAAATCATCGTTTATGCATGGGTCAATGATGAAAATAATAAACGTGTATACGGTAGTAAAACCGATGCCTACAAAGTATTCGAAAAGATGTTAAATTCTGGTCATCCACCTGAGGGATGGGATGAACTTTTAAAAGCAGCTAAGGACGAGTTGCTCTTCCCATAATCAAGGCGCGTGTTTTTCCAGTTGTTGAAGTTTGGCTTCTCTGTTATTTACCAATGCTCTGTATCTGAGCCATCCCCTCTTTTTTATTCAACTGCAACACTAACCACCCCTCAAAAAAGTTAAAAATTTTTTCTTTAGCCACCTTTAACTAACTGCCCAAATCATAAGGGAAAATTTTTAGCTGTGTGCCATTTATGAAATTTCAGTATAAAAGTTATGCAAATATTGCCTATAACACTATTGCGAACTATTACCGTTTAGATTAATATGCTGACCATCAAGAGAAATGAGAGTGGTTTGCATTCATGTATATCTGTTTATGTCATGGTGTGACTGATAAAAAAATCGAACAAACAATTGATGATGGCGCTATGACAATGCGCGATTTATCAAAAGAGCTGCAAGTGGGTAGCCAGTGCGGCAAGTGTTGCGGTTGTTGTAAAAAAATTCTTAATCGCAAACTGATCGAAATTGCAGATATCACTGAGCAAGTAGCGTAGTTACTTGCTCTTAAGCATGCGTGCTTAACTATTTTTTCTTCGTTCAATTGTTCTAATTAATCCCCATACTTACGAGTTTTTATTTGCTTTTAACCCCTTCATTTATTAGGGTTATAACAAAGCAGATACGTGTATCACACGGTCATTGGTAGGAAGCCATGATAATAGACTCTTCAAAATCACTTTTTTGTGCAGTACTCATTTTAATCACCGCGGGCTGCGCGCAATTACCTTCACGAGAGTCCATTCAACCAAGCTATGCCATTGCAGCAGATACACCCAGTACCATAGGAGATGCAGTGGGTAATAATCATCCTGGGTTATCAGGGTTTTATCCTTTAGCAGATGGGGTCGATGCCTTTGTAGCTAGGTTGGCGCTCATTGATTCTGCAGAGCACACCATTGATGTGCAGTACTATTTATACCACAGGCAGCAAACCACCATTTTATTTACGGCCTTTTTATTAAAAGCCGCAGATAGGGGGGTAAGAATTCGCTTGTTGCTCGATGACTTATCGCAAGCCGACAGTGAGCTTGATTTAGCCGCTCTGGCTGTTCACCCTAATATTGAAGTTCGATTATTTAATCCATTCCCTAACCGTCGTTTTAGGGCGCTCGGCTTTATTACCAACTTTAGACAGCTTTCTAGGCGCATGCATAATAAGAGCTTTATAGTCGATAATCGTATTTTTATTACTGGTGGGCGAAACATTGGTAATGCGTACTTTTCGGCTGAAGATCATTCTGAGTTTATTGATTTAGATGTTATGAGTGTTGGTGAAATTGTTCCAAATGCATCAAAAGCATTTGATTTATATTGGAATCATCAATTGTCTTACCCAGTTGAAGATTTACACGGTAAACGTGATGAACAATCACTCATAGATATCACTAAAACATTGTCGAGCTATGTTGAACAAAACCGACAGAGCAATTATGTTCAGCAACTGCATGAAAGCGAGTTTGTTAAACGCTTGCTTGATGACGAAATTACATTTGACTGGCAAACCTCAGAGCTGTTTTTTGACCATCCTGATAAGGTTTTAAATGATGTACGTGAAAAGTCGTCAAATATGTCGCCACGTTTACTTAAAAGACTTGGGCAACCACAGCAAAGAGTTATTATCATTTCGCCTTACTTTATTCCCAAAGAGCAAGGCGTTAAGTTGCTAACAAACTGGGTGC
The DNA here is from genome assembly GCF_016464105.1 of Pseudoalteromonas sp. bablab_jr010. NCBI lineage: Bacteria > Pseudomonadati > Pseudomonadota > Gammaproteobacteria > Alteromonadales > Pseudoalteromonadaceae > Pseudoalteromonas > Pseudoalteromonas sp. bablab_jr010. Next base: position 5,596 of record NZ_JACDWV010000058.1, read on the forward strand.
GGCAGGGCGTTAACGTTACTGTGCTAACAAATTCACTAGCCGCCACGGATGTCTCAGCTGTGCATGCAGGATATAAAAAGTACCGCAAAGATTTAATTTCTGGAGGGGTAAAACTTTGGGAATTAAAGCCAAGTGACTTGATGGCCGTTAAGCGCAAAGCAGGGCGTAAGGTTACTGGGTCATCACAAGCAAGCCTACACGCAAAAACCATGACCTTTGATGATGAAAAGATCTTTGTCGGTACCATGAACCTTGACCCTCGCTCACTTGATTTAAATACTGAAATGGGTGTATTGATCAACAGCTCTAAATTAAGTCGATCACTATCAAAGTGGGTTGATACTGATATGGCTGAGTATGCTTGGAAAGTTGATTTAAAGGATGATGATTTAGTTTGGCTCGACACAGTGAGTAATGAGCAATTTGATGAAGAGCCACAAACGTCTTCTTGGCGACGCTTTCAAGTGTGGTTTATTTCGTTATTCCCTATCGAGGATGAGCTATAAAGCATTCCTTCAGCATTTACACCTAAGCCCAACTTTTTAGTTGGGCTTTTTATTGTCAGCCTTTAGTTGTTAACCATTTTGGGATAAAAAATAGCGTTTGAGCTTACACGTGTAAACCCATTGTATTCAAGTGCTTAGCATGCAAAGAAAAAATAAATATAAAAAAATGTTAAAAAAACTGGTTGGACCAATTGATCTATTGCTTATTTTATGACGTAATGTAGGTATTACTATCTGGTCGGATGAGTTTATTATGAGCTTACGTACAAAATTAAAAAAAGTATTACCTAGTATTTCAATTACAGAACAAGAAGCGTTAGATGCGGGTGATGTTTGGTTAGAAGGTTCAATCTACCAAGGTAAACCTGATTTCGATGCACTTCGTGACGTGCCAGCAGCTAAGCTGAGCGCTGAAGAGCAAGCATTCTTAGATGGCCCAGTGAAAGAATTATTATCTATGATTGATGATTCTGAAATTCAAAACGGTGTTCATCTTCCTGACTACATTCTTGATTTCTTGAAAAAAGAGCGCTTTTTCTCGCTTATCATTCCTAAATCATTCGGCGGTTTAGAGTTCAGCCCTTATGCAAACTCAACAATCGTTGCGACTATCGCGACTAAGAGTTCTGCGGTTGCGGTAACCGTGATGGTTCCTAACTCTTTAGGCCCAGGTGAGCTATTACTTCACTTTGGTACTAAAGAGCAACAAGATCACTATTTACCACGTCTTGCAAATGGTCGTGATATTCCATGTTTCGCACTAACTAGCCCAGAAGCGGGTTCTGATGCGGGTGGTATTCCAGATATCGGTGTTGTTAAACGTGGTCAGTTCAATGGCGAAGAAGTATTAGGTTTAGAAATTACCTGGGACAAACGCTACATCACACTTGCGCCAATTGCGACAGTATTAGGTTTAGCATTTAAAGTAGTTGACCCTGATGGTTTACTAGGTGGCAAAGAAAACCTAGGTATTACCTGTGCGCTTATTCCTAAAGATCACCCAGGTGTTGAACTTGGTAATCGTCATGATCCTATGGGTATCCGTTTTTACAACGGTACGACTCGCGGTGAAAAAGTATTTGTACCAATGGACTTCATCATTGGTGGTCAAAAGAATATCGGTCGTGGCTGGCAAATGCTGGTTAGCTGTTTAGGTGCAGGCCGTGGTATTTCGTTACCGGCACTTGGTGTTAGCTCATCACAAGTGGCATTCAAAGGTGCTTCTGAGTACGCAGCAGTGCGTGAGCAGTTTGGTCTGGCGATTGGTCAATTCGAAGGTATCCAAGAGAAGCTTGCTGATATCGCAGGTAAAACTTACCTTCAAGAAGCAATGCGTGTATTAACAACAGAAGGTTTAGGCATGGGCTTAAAGCCATCTGTAGTCACTGCGATTGCTAAATACCACATGACAGAAATTGGTCGTAACGTGCTTGATTCAGCAATGGATATTCAAGCAGGTAAAGCAATTCAAAATGGTCCGCAAAATACATTGGCAAGTGGTTATGTTGCACAACCAATCGCAATCACGGTTGAAGGTGCAAACATTCTTACTCGTAACCTTATGATTTTTGGTCAAGGTGTAATGCGTTGTCACCCTTACCTCCAATCTATGGTTGAGTCTATCCATAGCGAAGATAAAAAAGCAGATAAAGAATTCAACAGCATTCTACGTAAAACAGTGGGTTACAGCGTAGCTAACAGCTTACGAGCTTTCCGTTTAGGTGTATTACCGTTTACTGCCGGTGCTAAATCGTCACTACCAGAAGTACGTGAATACGAAAAAGCAGCGCACAAACTATCTGCAAAACTTGCAGTTTACGCTGACTTCTCGTTATTGGTACTGGGCGGCAAACTTAAGCAAGCAGAAATGTTATCTGCACGTTTAGGCGACGTAATGAGCTTCTTGTATGCGGCGATGGCATCAATTAAATACTACGAGCAAAAAGTAGCAAGCAGTGAACGTGAGCAAGCTGCGCCTTACTTCCATTATGCGACTCGCTTTGCACTACAAAGCGCTGAAGAAGCATTGCATAAGTTCTTAGATAACTTCCCTGCAAGTGGTACTCGCAAGTTTATGCGTTTCATTACGATGAACTACTCAATGAAAATGCCTAAGATCAGCGATGATTTAATCCGTGAGCTAGCGACTCAAGCGCAAATGGACACCGCATTTAAAGCGCAAATCACTCACTTGGTTAACCCAATTGAAGGTGATGGTCATTACATCAATGAGCAAGCGTACAAAGCGAAAATGGCATGCCTTGATTTACTTGCAAAAGTTAAAAAAGCACTGCGTGCTAAGACTATCAAGCCAGGCGTTCGTTTTGCAGAAACACTTGATAATGCACTTGTTGCAAGTGTTATCAACGAAGAAGAGTATGCAAAACTGATTGATTACAACAAGAAACGTGAAAAAGCGATTCGTGTTGATGAGTTTGACTTTGATATGAACTTACTGGATGACAATGCAAAGCCAGTAAACCCACTTAAAAGTGTGGTAAACGAGTAATTCAACAATGCAAGTCCTGAGCAGTATTAGGACTTTATCTTCGAAAACCCGTGCTTAGCACGGGTTTTTTATTGCTTATAGGTCGTTGTACCAACAGCCAATATCACCTACCATTGCCATCGGTTTATATAAATTACAGAGCGTTATGGATCTTAGGCAATTTGTTACTTCTCACTTTTCAAACATTACAGAGCTACAGCAAGCGGCATCAGTGTGGAGTGGATGCGGTGAGATTATTCGTTGCCAAATGAATGGTGCTGCGAGGGTAATTAAAGCGATTGAAGTGCCTAGCCAGATTAATCATAGTCGTATAAAACAAAGTGATTTTGCACTTGCCAGAAAGCGCCAATCTTACTTAGTCGAATTTAATTGGTATCGGCATTACGCTAAGCAATTACCCCATGAAGCTGCGGCTATCCACTGTATTGAGGCAATACAAGAGGGCAGTAAACAAGCGCTGGTATTTAGTGATTTCAGTGCGCTTGGCTACCAGCCAGCAAGTGCTACACACAGCGACATTGAAGCAATTATAAACTGGCTTGCACACTTTCATGCATTTCATTTAGCAAGCTCTGTCGATGGCCTTTGGTCTCGAGGTAGTTATTGGCATTTAGCAACTCGGCCCGATGAGCTAAAGCGTATGAGCGATTTAAGCTTAAAAGCGCAGGCGCACGCTATTGATACTGCGTTGAGTGAGTCACCTTATCAAACGTTAATTCATGGTGATGCTAAACTTGCCAATTTTGCGATTGCGCCACAAAACCAGCATGTTCTTGGCTATGATTTTCAATATGTTGGTAAGGGTGTTGGGGTGATTGATGTCATGTATTTTTTAGGCAGTTGCTTAGATGATACGGCATTAAAATCAGTTGCAGATGACTATTTAAATCGCTATTTTGACACCCTCACACAGGCACTAAAACGTTATCAACCAAATGTAAACCCAGCGCATGTTGTTAGCAGTTGGCGAGCGCTTTGGTGTTACGCATGGAGCGATTTTTATCGCTTTTTAGCAGGTTGGAGCCCTGCTCATGCAAAAATAAACGGCTACATGCAGCAGCAATTTGTAACGTACTTAAAAATAAAGGATTAGCAATGAATAAGCCAATGCGATTTGCCATTATCGGCTGTGGTGCTGTAACCGAAGTGAAAAGCGGCCCTGCTTATCAACACGCAGAAGGTATTGCGCTTATTGGGGTAACACGCCGCGACTTAGAAAAAGCCCATGATTATGCTAAACGCCACAATGTTGCAAAGGTGTTCGCATCGCCGAGCGAACTCATTAACGATAACAGTGTTGATGCCGTGTATATTGCCACGCCGCCAGATAGCCATAAAGCGTTTGCTCTTGAGGTTGCTGCGGCAGGTAAACCGTGTTGTATCGAAAAGCCACTGGCGCCAAGTTATCAAGATAGCCTTGACATTGTTACAGCATTTAAAGAGGCTAAACAGCCGCTATTTGTGTCTTATTATCGCCGTTCATTACCACGCTTTAATCACGTTAAACAATTACTTGAGCAAGGTGCCATTGGTAAGCCTCGTCATGTAAGTTGGCATTTAAGTAAAGCTCCTAACGCTCTTGATTTGTCGGGTGAATACAACTGGCGCACAGATCAAAACGTGGCACGAGGAGGTTACTTCGACGATTTAGCCAGCCATGGTCTTGATTTACTTGCTTACCTTTTAGGTGATTTTAATAAGGTGCATGGTTTATGTGCTAATCAACAAGGCTTATATTCTGCGTTCGATGCTATTACCGCGCACTGGCAGCATCAATCGGGTGTTACAGGCACTGGGAGCTGGAACTTTGCTTCATCTAATCGTTTTGATGATGTGATGATTTTTGGCAGTGAAGGCGAGCTTAGCTTTAGTGTTTTTGACGAAAAACCGATTTTGCTTAACAACGCACAGGGCAAACAAGAGTTCGTAATTGATAACCCCGCGCATATTCAACAATATCATGTTGAAAACATGGCGAACTATTTTCATGCTCAGCAACCACACCCATCAAGCGGTGAAAGCGCACTTCATACAAGTTGGGTTATGGAGAAAATACTATCGGGTTGAAGAAGTTATACAGGTATGTTTGCTTTTTATTGAATAAAATTAAGTCATTTAAAAGAATTAATGCAAATGTTGTGCATTTTTTGCAGTAGAGCTCATTAATTTACGCTAAAATAGGCGTAATTTATTTCATTTAGGTTCTACTTATGTCTATCCATGTAATTACTCATCCGTTAGTTCAACACAAACTTGGCCTTATGCGCGCAGAAGGTATTAGTACTAAAAGTTTCCGTGAGCTAGCGTCTGAAGTAGGTACCTTGCTTACTTACGAAGCAACAAAAAACCTACCATTAGAAAGCGTACAAATCACTGGATGGGATGGTTCAACATTAGATGTAGAGCATATCAAAGGTAAAAAAATTACTGTTGTGCCTATTCTTCGTGCCGGCCTTGGTATGATGGATGGTGTAATGCAGTTATTACCTGCGGCAAAAGTAAGTGTTGTTGGTCTTCAGCGTAACGAAGAAACACTTGAGCCAGTACCTTACTTTGAAAAACTAGTGGGTAAAATTGATGAGCGCTTAAGCCTCGTTATTGACCCAATGCTGGCAACTGGTGGTTCAATGATCGCAACTATCGATATGCTTAAAAAAGCTGGCTGTAAAGATATTAAAGTGATTGTATTAGTAGCAGCGCCAGAAGGCGTAGAAAAAACCCTTGCAGCGCACCCTGATGTTGAAATTTTCACAGCATCTTTAGATAGTCACTTAAACGAAAAAGGATACATCATTCCAGGCTTAGGAGATGCCGGTGACAAGATTTTTGGCACAGTGTAAGGCGCTCACGTGGAAAATCATCAAACATTTTCGTTAAAAACCATTCTAACTGGCGCGCAAATGCTGTTTGTTGCATTTGGCGCCTTGGTACTTGTGCCGCTACTGACAGGCCTTGATCCTAATGTGGCTTTATTTACCGCAGGTTTAGGAACCTTGTTGTTTCATGTGGTTACCAAAGGCCAAGTTCCTATCTTTTTAGCATCGTCTTTTGCTTTCATCGCACCTATTATCGCCTCGGTACAAATGTGGGGCATTCCCGCAACTATGGGCGGTTTGATGGTGGCAGGATTTTGTTATGTTGCGCTTAGCTTGATTGTAAAATTTAAAGGCGTGAATGCACTGCATAAAGTGTTACCGCCTGTGGTTGTTGGCCCTGTGATTATGGTGATTGGTCTAGCCTTAGCCCCCGTCGCTGTGAATATGGCAATGGGTAAAACAGGGGATGGCAGTGCACAATTAGTTCCTTATGATCAAGCAATTTTAGTGTCTGGTTTATCATTACTGGTTACGCTGATTTTTGCGGTATGGGGCAAAGGTGTATTTAAACTTATTCCTATTCTTGCTGGTGTGGTAGCAGGTTACCTTGCTTCGTTATTTATAGGTATTGTTGAATTTAATGCGGTCACCGAAGCAAACTGGTTTGCGGTACCGGCATTTACTTACCCTGAGTTTAAGTGGCAAGCTATTTTGTTTATGGTGCCTGTAGCCATTGCGCCAGCAATTGAACATATTGGCGACATGATGGCTATTAGCCAAGTAACAGGTAAAGACTATTTAAAGAAACCAGGTTTACACCGCACTTTACTAGGTGATGGCTTAGCAACCTCTGCGGCATCAATTTTTGGTGGTCCACCGAATACAACGTACTCTGAAGTAACGGGGGCGGTAATGCTTACGCGTAACTTCAACCCTCGAGTGATGCTTTGGACCGCTATCATCGCTATTGTGCTGGCGTTTGTGGCAAAAATGGGCGCGGGTTTACAAACTATTCCGGTTCCTGTGATGGGCGGCATCATGATTTTGCTATTTGGCTCTATCGCCGTTGTTGGTTTAAATACCTTAGTAAAATCAGGTGAAGATCTTACCGCGCCTCGCAACTTGACTATCATCGCACTGATTTTAGTGTTTGGTATTGGTGGCATGCATATCGGTGGTGATGAGTTTAGTTTACAAGGTGTGAGCTTATGCGCAATTTTGGGGATTATCTTAAATGCTGTTCTCCCCAAAGCAGTGCAACAAGCTGATTAGAACTTAAAAACTGCTTGAATATTGCACCAAAAAAGCGCATTAAATATGCGCTTTTTTTGTAACCATATAAAAAATAAGGAATTATAAAACTGGTCTACTAACTGCATTTATCTCTATGTCATACTGGTAGGAGCGATTATGCAAGAGGCAAATGTTGTGGATATTACCCCGTTTTTAGCGAAGCATCAGTTACCACTCAAGTATCAATACTTAAGTGAGCAGTTTTTTATACCCCTCGCGCACGATATCTTAAGCGCAAAAATGACCGGCCAACCTATGCTGGTGGCGATTAACGGCTGCCAAGGCTCAGGTAAAACGACCCTCGCTGACTTCTTAGTGACCTGGGTTAATAGCAATACCGAATTTAATAGCGTGTCATTATCAATCGATGACTTTTATTTAAGTCGTGCTGCGCGCAATGAGCTTGCTAAAGATGTTCATCCTTTGTTTGCGAGTCGTGGTGTACCGGGTACGCATGATACGCAATTAATGGAACAAACCTTATCAGCTTTGTTGGCTGGTAAAGTGGATGTGCCATTACCTCAATTTGATAAGCTAACTGATGATCCAGTGCCAAAAGAGCAGTGGCCTAGTAATCAAAAGCCGATTGATATCGTGTTTTTTGAAGGCTGGTGTGTAGCCAGTACACCTCAGCAGCCTTATCAACTGCAAACTCCGGTAAATGAATTAGAGCAACTAGAAGATGCCGACGGCATTTGGCGACGCTGCGTAAATAGTTGCTTAGCGAATGAATATCAACATGTATTCGCAATGGCCGATTACACCATTATGTTAAAAGCGCCTTCATTTGAAGATGTGTATGCGTGGCGTTTGGAACAAGAGCAAAAGTTAATTGCCAAAAAAGGCCAGGGGCAGGGCACGTTTGACGAAGTGAGTTTAAAGCGTTTTATCTCTCATTTTGAACGTATTACGCGGGAAAACTTAGCCACTCTTACGAACAGCGTTGATGCGTTACTATTGCTTGATACCGAGCGTGATATCACCAAAATGGAACTTCTCGCTGACCAGATTGCTCAACCACTTATTTTTACTGACTTAGACGGCACATTGCTCGATCACGATAGTTACGAATGTGAGGTGATCAAACCATTTTTGGCAAAGTTGAATGATACCGGTGTCAATGTGATTTTTAACACCAGCAAAACCTTTGCTGAAGTCACTGATATTCAAAAAGGTTTGGATCATCATCAACCCTTTATTGTGGAAAATGGTGCGGCTGTTTATATCCCGAAAGACTATTTAAAAGTAAAGCCGATTGGCTGTGATGAATATAAAGGTTATTGGCGCTTTGCCATGACGCAAAGTACTGATAAATTGCATGAAGATCTTAAACAATATGCAAGCCAATTTAGTCATTGTGTACGTTTATTTAGTCAATTTAGTGCACAAGAAATAGCCAAATTAACAGGACTCCCCGTCGATAAAAGTGAATTGGCTCTACAAAGACAGTACTCAGATCCGGTTTGTTTTTCGGGCAGTGATGAAGAAAAGCAGGGCTTGATAGATGCAATGAGCCAAGCAGGCTACGAAGTGCTTGTTGGCGGGCGTTTTATCCATTTAACCAAAGGTAACAATAAAGGACTTGCACAAAAGTGGCTGTTAAATCAGTTCAAAAAAGCCTATCGCAATCCATTTACTGTGATAGCGCTTGGCGACAGTCAAAACGATGTAGCTATGCTAAAAGCGGCCGACACCGCTATTTTAATCAATAACCCTGGCAGCCAAGTGCAATCACAAATATTACAAAAAGCATGGCAGCTCAGCGAAAAACCCGCCCCAGCAGGTTGGGTTCAAGAAGTTTCTGCGTTAACTATCATCAAAGCGCGTTTTGCAGCAAAACAGGAGCAATCTCATGGCTGATTTTTATCAAAATGGCATTATCACGACCTTACACAATATTGCTGACCGCCCAGTAGAAGAACTAGAAAAAGAGTTGTTGGGCTTTTCAAAACAACGCCCAATGGGTCTAATTTTACCCTCGCTTTACAGTGAGTTAGAAGGACCCGCTCTGCAAAATATTATTGCTGAGCTGAAACATGTGCCTTATTTATCGCAAATTACCATTGGTCTAGATCGCGCTGATGAAAGCCAATATCGCCATGCACTGCAGTTTTTTGCGGAGCTTGATCAGCCTCATAAGGTACTTTGGAATGATGGCCCGCGTTTACAAGCTCTTGATAAAGAACTACAAAAATTGGGCGTTGCGCCACGAGAGCTAGGTAAAGGTCGCAATGTTTGGTACTGCATGGGCTATAAGTTGGCAACCTCAAAAGTAGAGTCAATTGCACTGCATGACTGTGATATTTTGACTTACGACAGAGCGCTATTAGCACGTTTAATTTACCCTGTTGCTCATCCTCGTTTTAACTATGAATTTTGTAAAGGGTTTTACCCACGCACCGCTGAGGGCAAAATTAATGGCCGTGTGTCACGTTTGCTGGTAACGCCGTTATTGCGTTCGTTTAAAACAATTTTAGGTAGCAACGATTATTTAGAATATATGGATTCGTTTCGTTACCCGTTAGCGGGTGAGTTTTCATTCCGTCGCGATGTACTTAACGATATTCGTATTCCAAGTGACTGGGGCTTAGAAATTGGCGTGTTATCAGAGATGTATCGCAATTACTCGCATAACCGTTTATGTCAGGTCGATATTGCTGATAACTATGATCATAAACACCAAGATTTATCGCTAGAAAACCAAGCGGCGGGCTTGTCGAAAATGTCGATTGATATCACCAAAGCTTTATTCAGAAAGCTCGCTACCCAAGGCGTTACCTTTACGACAGAAACGATTCGTTCATTAAAGGCAACCTATTACCGTATTGCACTCGATTTTATTGAAACCTATCACAACGATGCGTTAATGAATGGCTTAACACTTGATATTCACCACGAAGAAAAAGCCGTTGAAATGTTTGCACAAAATATTATGAATGCGGGTCAGCACTTTTTAGAAAACCCAATGGAAGCACCCTTTGTGCCGAGTTGGAACCGAGTAGCTTCGGCAATGCCGGAGGTGTTTGCTCGTTTAGAAGAAGCCGTAGAGCTTGATAACAAAGAATATATTTAACGGGGAAGGCACGTGACTTTAGAGCTTTTGCAACAAAGGGTTATTCAGCATTTAACCTGCATCTACAGCGAGGTTGAACTATCAACAACGCTTGAACAACTCGCAGACAGACTAATTAGTACCATGTTAGGTGATGATCCTGTTCGGGACCCAACGCCGCATAAAAACCGTTGGGATGAGCAAGATATGATTTTAATCGCCTATGGTGATTCAATCATACGTCATGCTAATACTGATGAAGCCGTTGCTAAGCCTGAAGAGCCGCCTTTGCAAACGTTACATCGCTTTGTAAAAAACCAATGCTTACCTGAACTTAATGCACTGCACATCTTGCCGTTTTACCCATATAGCTCAGATGAAGGCTTCGCTGTAATGAACTATGTGCAAGTGAATGAAGCGTTAGGTAGTTGGCAACATATCCGCGATATTTCAGCGGATGTTAGGTTGATGGCAGATTTGGTGATCAACCATTGCTCTAGCCGCAGCGTTTGGTTTGAAAACTTTATTCAGGGCAAAGTGCCGGGAAAAGGGTATTTTAAAACGGCAAGCCCAAGTGATGACCTTGTGCAAGTTGTTCGCCCGCGAACATCGCCCCTTTTACAAGCGGTTGAAACAAAAGATGGTTTGCAGCATGTGTGGTGTACCTTTAGTCACGACCAAGTTGACTTTGATTTTGCTAACCCAGATGTGCTCAATGAATTTGTCAGCATTATTCGTCATTATTTAGATAACGGTGTGCGTATTTTCCGCCTTGATGCGGTGGCTTTTTTATGGAAAAAACTCAATACCCGCTGCATTAACTTACCTGAAACTCACGAAGTGATTAGGCTGCTTCGCACCCTTATTGAGCACTTTGAGCCTAATGTGATTATTATTACAGAAACTAATATCCCGAACCGCGAAAACCTATCGTACTTTGGTAATGCCAACGAAGCGCACTGTATTTACAACTTTTCATTACCACCGCTGTTATTACATACCTTACTCAGTGGCGACAGTACCGCATTAAAGCACTGGATGATGAGTATGCCACCTCCTCAAGAAGGGACGGCATACTTTAACTTTATAGCTTCACACGATGGTATTGGCTTGCGCCCCGTTGAAGGCTTGTTGGAGCAAAGTGAAATTGCCGAAATGGTAAATACGACTGCGAAATATGGCGGTAAAGTCTCATTACGTACCGCCCCAGATGGCACCAATACCCCTTATGAGTTAAATATTGCCTTATTTGATGCATTGCAAGGTACCCATAAAGGCCCAGATAAATGGGGGGTTGCACGATTTTTATGTGCACATGCCATTATGTTTGCGCTTGAAGGTATTCCAGGTTTGTATATTCATAGCCTACTCGGTACTACCAATGATTATGAACGCTTTGAAAATAGCCAACATAACCGAGCGATTAATCGTCACCGCTGGCAAGAGTCAGATTTACTGGCCAAGTTAAGTAACGAAAATGCCCATCATCGTAATGTGTTTAAAGCGATGAAAAGCCTAATGGCTATTCGAAAGGCGCAAAGTGCATTTCACCCCAATGCGACGCAATATACGTTACATTTAAGCGAAGGGCTCTTTGGTTTTTGGCGACAAAGCATCAATCGTTCGCAAAGTATGTTTTGTGTTTATAACATTAGTGACGAGCCGCAAACGCTTACGCTTGCCGACTTAAATTTGATTGGTACCGAGCAATGGCGAGATTTAATTAGCGGTGAGCAAATTACCGAGCAGACAAAAACAATGTCGCTAACGCCATATCAAGCTGTATGGCTCAGTAATAAGTAATGTAAACGCCCTTTACAGTGCGCTTTTGGTTGCTTCTAACAGAAGTGATTCAACACTGAAGGGAAGGGGATTTTCATTTGATTTACTGAAAACGTGAAAGTTAATTGCTAAGTTATCACTGTGAATTTGTTCAACAAGCTTGAGTGTTTGTTCGTTATGTTGGCTGAAAATTGCCACTTCATGATGCATAGGTGCGGTTTCGTGTTTATTCAATAAATCATAAATATTTACCAAAGCAAACGCCCCCAACGTAACATGGCCGCCGATAGTGACGTCTATCTTCTCTGCTACGGCTCTGAGCGGCCAATTTATTGCGCCAACTAATACATCTTTGCGTTTGTTTAACTCATCAAGCGCAGTAATTGCTCCTAATGCCATAGCATCGTTGGCAGCCCAGACAATATTCATGTTTGATTGATGGCTAAAGTAGCCAAGACTATGGCGATACGCTTGTGTTGCTGACCAGTTGGCAACCGTTTTTGCGGTGATATTAGCATTCTCATGCGTTTGAACACTTTGCTCTAAACCTTCTTCTCTATCAAGTGCTGCATGGGTGGTGTAATCACCATTTATAGCGAGAAAATTGGCCGCGTACTGAGCTTTTTCAATCAGTTTATCTGCGAGTAATTGCCCTGCTTGTTTGTTGTCGGGTTCCACACTACCTGCGATTTTAATGCCATGATCAATCAAACGTTTTAGTTCTAATTCTGATGGGCGGTTAAGTAGAAAATAAATAGGTGTAGAGGTGCTATTTAAGCTTAAAAGTTGTTGGGTGAGCACGCTTTTTTCGTCAACTAAAATCAGCATATCAGGCTTTGCTTCAATCGCCTTAGCTACTAATGACTTCATTTCAATATGATTTCGATTGGCATAATGAATCGTTAAATCGAGATCAAAGTCTTTGGCAGCATCACGCATCAACTGAGACACTTCAAACCAAAATGGGCCTGTGACATTCGTATTTTCATAGCCAGGGTTTATAAAAATAATACTTTGTTTGGCAAAAACACTTGGTAAGCAAAATAGCAAGATAATGAAAAATACTGTTCTTAGCATAATATGATTAGGTTAAAAGGTTGGTATGGTGAAGTATAGCGCGAATTGGTAGGTTTGAGATTGGGTTTATTATTTGTTTCGCTTTATAATGGTCCATAAATAGCATTTGGTTGAGGGTGTATGAAAGCCATTATTATTAGTATTTTAATCGTTTTTTCGAGTGTGAGTGTAGCCTCTGATATTGATCTTGAGGCCAATATGAAAAATATGGGGCTTGCTTATAAAAACTCCGTACGGGCTACTGATTTAGCTACCTTTAATGCCGCTATTGATGAGTTTATTGTGTTGTTAGAGACAGCTAAAACAGCTGATTTTAAACAGCATAAAACAGCGTCTCTAGAAGGGCTTGATAAAGTCATAAATCAAGCAAAGCAAGCGAAGCAACTTGCAACGACTCGTGGCCTTGAAGCTGCAAAAGCGCCGCTTAAATCTATTGATGAGTTACGTAAAAAATACCATGAGCTACATGAGCCGCCAGGCTTTTGGGAGTTGTTATTTGGCAACTAAGCTATTGAGTTAGATTTACTTTAATTAAAAAAAAGGTGCCGAGGCACCTTTTTTAACGCTTTTTCTTTTTACCTTGAACTGCTTTAAAACGCGGGTTGTCTTTATTAATAACATAGACACGACCTTTACGTTTTACGATTTGGCAGCCCGGGCGGTTCTTAGCGCTTTTTAATGAACTTAATACTTTCATGTTCTTTCCTTAAAGCAACTATTTGCTCGCCAAGTTTTTGAAACGACGATTAAACGCTGCAACACGGCCATCGCTCGCAACGGCTTTTTGTTTACCTGTATAGAACGGGTGCGAATCGCTTGATACGTCAATTGGTACATAAGGATAAGTTTTGCCTTTAAGTTCGATCGTACGTGTAGTTTTGATTGTCGAACCAATAATAAAGTAGCTGTCTGCCGCTGTATCATGAAAAGCGACTTGCTGGTAATCAGGGTGGATATTTGGCTTCATAATGCACCTGTTTGTTATGTGATAATGTAGCGATTATAGGGTGGTTGACTATTTAGATCAAGATAAAAATGATTCTTATTTATATCGCGTTGTCTTAAATTTGTACAAGCTGAACAATCAATAAGCAGTTAGATTTAAAAAGCTGGATATTGTCGATAAGGCTGTTATAACTAGGTATGCGTGCTTATTTTTAAGAGGGATATGGAAGTGAATGATAAAACTAGCCGTGAAGAACTAGATCAAAATGTAATGAACACGCTTCGCGATAAAGACCATTCTGTTTTAGCTAATCATGTAGACACCTTGTCGTGTACTCACAACGATATTATTGAATTATTGGCCCAGTATTTAGCGTTAAGTGAACAAGATGATGATGAGCGTTTCGATACCTGGTTTGATAATCTAAGTAAAGAGCAACACACTGTTGTGAAGACTTTTGAAGTGTATCGAGGTCAGTACGAGCATTTAGATTAATCGTAAGTAACGTTTCCTTTATTGCCTTTTATAGGGGCAGACTTTATCATTGTAAATACAATTAATTCTTATTTGTTTTTACCTTGTGGCTGAAATTAACGTTTTACTGATAGAAGATGACACTACACTGAGTAGTTATTTAAAAGATTTATTAACAAAATCAGGTTATTGTGTTGAACAATGTTTTGATGGTGAGGTTGGTTTACAACTTGCGTTAAAGCAGCAGTATCATTTGGTATTGTTAGATAAAATGCTACCAAAATTAGATGGTGTTAGCTTGCTTAAGTTGCTGAGAAAATCATCTCAAGTACCGGTAATCATGGTGTCAGCAAAAGGTGCAGAAGAAGAACGAATAGTCGGTTTGAGTCATGGTGCCGACGATTACGTGGCTAAACCTTTTAACACTAAAGAGTTATTATTGCGTATTGAAAGCCTGCTCAGGCGAAGTCAAAGTAATACGCAGATTACAAATCAGTTTGAAATTACAGTCGATGGTTTGTATTTAAATGCAGCAACGCAATCGATTCAAGTAAATTCACAATCTATTGAGTTCACACCCATTCAATTTAAGTTACTTTGGGAGCTTGTTGCTAACAAAAACAAAGTAATTTGCAAATCATCGTTATATGAATCAGTTTTGAATAAAAAGTACGGCGCTTATGATCGAAGTCTTGATATGCATCTAAGTCGTGTAAGAAGAAAGTTGACCCTTGCAAATTGGAATGGTGAACGTTTACAAACGGTTCATGGCAAAGGTTATTGTTTCAAATGAAAAGGCGTTTGTTATGGAAGCTATGCTTAATCTTAGCCACAGGACTAGTGTCTTTTTTTTATCTGATCCATATTTTCACTCTAAAAACTGAAGAGAGTATGAGTTTTATTGCCGAGCAAGATCGTGCTCAATTAAAAGCATGGGCGGCTAAAGCTGAGTCTTTCTATGATGCTGGAGAATTACAAAAATTAGAGTCTTGGCTTAAGAAACTTAAAGAGCAAGAGCATACTTATGTCGCAATCGCTGGATTTAAGGCTTTGCATATAGCGGGAGATGAAATAGATAAACATATAGTGGGGGCTTATCATTTTGGAAGAAGTATCGAATGGAAAATACATTTGTATTTTGCTGAAAACCCCGTTATGGAGCTTCCCTTTTCGAATGGGGAGATGAGTTTCTTAATAAAACTGCCTGAACGTATGCGCCCTGGGAGCCATTGGACAACAACAAAGTTTGCCTTACAAATTCTTGTACCTATGCTGGTTTTGGCTATTTTGTCATTCACAATTTATTTTCACATCATTACACCTTTACAAAAACTTAAAAGAGCTACAACTGAATTTAGTCGAGGAAATTTTTCAGTACGCGTCGCTGAACATTTAGGTCGTCGTAATGATGAGCTGGCTGATTTGGCTAAAACCTTTGATAAAATGGCCATCAGAATAGGTGAATTGATCAATGCTCAAAGACAGCTAATAGGTGATTTATCTCATGAGTTACGAACGCCGCTTACTCGGTTAGACATTACAGTTTCTCATTTTGAACTAGAGAATGCAGAGGTATATTTAAAGCGAATAAATCGAGAGTCAAAGCACATTCGTAAACTAGTTGAAGATAGCTTAACATTGGCTTGGCTTGATAATGAAAAGCCAATTCTTCAACAAGAAAGTGTGGATTTAGTTGATTTACTAGATGTACTTCTAGATGATGCCCGATATGAATTCCCAGAACATAATATTATTTTTACTTCTGAAGACAGTGCATTGGTTTACAACACCTGTCACAGAGCACTTGCTCCTGCGATAGAGAATATTATCCGCAATGCGTTACGTTACACACCAATTGGCAAAACGGTTAGTGTTACATTAATAAATGAAAGTAACTATTTTTTAATAAGTGTATGCGATCAAGGCCCAGGTATTCCATCACAGTATTTAGAAAAGGTATTTGAACCATTCTTTAGAGTTGACCAAGCGCGAATCGCTGAAGGTGATAGTTTTGGCTTAGGGCTTGCTTTAGCAAAACGTCATTTAGAGAGTGTCAGAGCATCTGTCAAATTACAGAACAATGCAAAGTTAGGTCTGACTGCGGTGATAATGATTCCTATTTACTAAATGTAACAATTGTAAAATTGCTACTTTTATCCTTTCTAAATAGTAATAATTCTAATTAACTTCTAATTGTTAACTAGAGAATCACTCATGCAAACCAAAATAAGCAACCAGCATCGATTTAAATTAAATACTTTAACCGCAATCATTTTGTCTACAGCTTCGACCTTTTACGCTAATTCAGAAGACTTAGAAAAAGTAGATGGCGAAAAGAAGATAGAAAAAATTACCGTAGTGGGTGCAACAACAAATTCTGCAATTACACCCGAAGAGCTTGAAAGTTATCAGGCAAATGATTTAGAAGATATTTTTCGACACACCCCTTCAGTTACCGTTGGTGGTTCATTAGGAATCGCGCAAAAAATATTTGTACGTGGCATTGAAGATTCAATGTTAAATGTCACTGTAGATGGTGCCCCGCAGACAAGTACATTATTTCACCATATAGGTCGTGTGGCTATTGAACCTGAATTGTTGCGTAGTGTTGAAGTACAAGCTGGGGCTGGTGAAGCAACTGCGGGAAGTGGTGCAGTTGGCGGTGCAATTCGTTTCAAAACAAAATCAGCAGATGATCTGCTTAGTGAAAGCGAGCAGTTCGGCGGTATACTTAAAGCTAGTTACTTCTCGAATGAAGGTCACAAAGAAAGCATCTCTTTATTTGGCCGCGTGACTGAGTCTGTCAATGTTCTGGCATCGTATGTAAATGTTAGTCGTGAAGATATGGAAGACGGTGATGGAGAAGAAATTCCTGGAACCGGGGCAGATCAAACTTTAGGATTTGTTAAGGTCAACGCTGAACTAACTGAAAACCAAACATTAGCAGTTAGTTATGAGAGAAGAAAAGAAGAAGGTGAGTTTGGAAAACAAACTAACTGGGCACCTTTAGAGACAGATCCTTTGTTTGATTCTTGGGGCGAGCGTGAAACATTTGTTATCAATCATGCATGGTACCGTAGTGATTTAATTAATCTTGAGACCACGTTATATCAAACTGAATCATCATTTAAACGAGAACTTTACACATGGGATGCATCAATTAAAACGACAGGTTTTGATATTCGCAACATCTCAGACTTAGGCTCACACTCAATAACTTATGGTATAGAGCAAAAGGTGGATGAAGTTGACTCTCAATCATATGAAGACTTTGGTGGGATTTTTGATGAAGAAGGCACTGTAACAGGACTTTATTTACAAGATCATTGGCAGCTCACAGATGCTTTATTACTCAGCCTAGGTGTACGCTATGATGCTTATGAACTTGACCACAAAGGTGAAGAGGCTAACTGGATTAAAGTTGATGGTGTTTGGGTCGTTGAAACTGACACAAATGGCAACCCTATTACCTCATCAAGTGAATACTCTACAGATAAGCAAGATGGTTTTAGTGGTAACCTAGGCTTCACCTATCAGTTTAATGAAAGCATTAAACTGACGGCGGGTTATGCGCAAGCACTCAGAGGTCGTCAAGTCGCAGATGCATTTACTGTGGGTGAATTAACTCCTAACCCAGCTCTGGAGCCGGAAGAGGTTGAAAATGCCGAGGTTGGTTTAGAATATAATGATGGAACTTGGTTATTTGAAGCGTCTGTATATCAAAGTACTATCAATGATGTGGTATTCGATAAATTTAAAGGTCGGGAAGGTGTTTTTTATGAAAACATTGGCGATCTTGAAACACAAGGTGTTGAGCTTGTAGCAGGTTATCAAGCGGATAACTTTGATATTATCATTAGTTTTAACCATAACGACGTTGAGCTTAATAATACTCAATTTGTATGGCCCGATACAAATACGGACTCAGGGTACAGTGTAGTTGAGTTGGATGGTATTGAACTTGCGGCGTATGAGTATGGCGGTTTAGGTAATGCGGTTGGTGACTCAATTAATGTTAACTTTAATTATCAAATTAGTGATGATTTAAAATTTGGCATTAACTATCAGAACGTTGCAAGCTTAAATAATATTGAAGTTTTTCATCGCTCGATGGAACTTGGTTGGGTTAGTGAGTTAGAAACGATCAATAAACCTGGCTATGATCTGGTTGATGCTTATGTGAGTTATGAGCCGTTTGAAAGTTTGCGATTAGATATATCTATTCAAAACTTATTCGATGAATCTTATCGTAGTCATGGTAGTGTCGCTGATTACGGCCACATCCCAGGATACGAAAGCGTGGTGGGCATAAAAGAACAAGGCCGCGATATACGTTTAAGTGCTTCATATCGTTTCTAAATTAATTTCTTGATATTTACATATTGAAGTTATTTAGTTCACATAGCTGCACTGTGTTTTTCTAGTACAGTGCAGTACCTCATTTCATTTATTTTTAAAATACCGTCAATGAAAAAAATATCTGATCACACACTTGCTATGCAGGTCATCTTTCGCGTGCTTCTATCGTTAGTTGGAGGCTACTACCTATCTTATTTATTTGCCGTGTTTGTTGCGGATGTTGTACTCGATGGTCGAGTGGATGATATTGCGGCAGGTATGATGCTGAGCTTTATCGTCTATACCATTGCTGTAATTGTTGTTTTTTCTGTAAAAACCTCATTAAAAGCAGCTCTTTTCATTATGCTGTCTTGTGGAACCTTTTTAAGCATAAACTTGTTTTTTCAAGGTGGAGGTAACACATGAAAGGACGATTTAGGCAATCAATGAATTGGTTGCACACTTGGGCAGGCTTCTCATTTGCGTGGTTACTTTATTTTATTTTCGTTACCGGAAGTTTGGGTTATTTTGAAAATGAAATAGATCGCTGGATGAAACCTGAACTTGCAATTACCAATCAAGATATCGCTGATGAAATTGTATTGAACATTGCTGAAAAAGAATTACATCAACATGCCAAAGAAGCATCACAATGGTACATCAGCTACCCAAGTTCACGCGATCCGTATATTGAAATTTCATGGTTACAACTGGCAGATCCTAACTTAAATATTCCAAGGCAATGGCACGAAAAGAATATTGATCCCCTAAATGGTGAAATACGAGAAGTACGAAATACAAGTGGAGGCGAAACATTATATCGCTTGCATTATAATTTGCATTACATGCCGTTAGTCGCAGGCTATATATTAACTAGTGTCGGTACTATGTTGATGTTAATAGCACTTGTTACGGGTGTAATTATTCATAAAAAAATATTTCTAGAGTTTTTCACTTTTAGAAGTAACAAAGGTTTACGTTCTTGGCTTGATATTCACAATGTTTTTAGCGTCTTACCTTTGCCTTTTCATTTGATGATAACTTACAGTGGCTTAGTTTTGTTAATGAGTGTATCTATGGCACCTGTTATTGAAAGTACCTTTGGTGAAGGAAGAGCAAAGCATCGAGAATTTTATGATTTAGCACAACTAGAATTAACTGATACTCAACGTATCGACTTTGCATCTCAAACTTTATCATTAAGCGCTGTTTTAGCCGACGCCAAAACACGTTTTGGAAATAAAAACATTAGCTATTTGGGAATAACAAATAGAGATACAGCGTTACCAACTTATGAAGTTTGGTTTGAAGCAGGCAAGGGGATCGAATATGCCTCACTAGTTACGTACAGTTTAAGTGAAAGGTATGTTGAAATGACCCTTCAGCAAGGAAAAGCAGGCGCTGCTGCAAAAGTATATGATATTCTTGAACATTTGCATGAAGGGTTATTTGCAGGGCCTTATTTACGCTGGTTGTATTTTATTTCCGGCTTATTTGGAGCTGGAATGGTCGCTTCAGGTGCCATTATTTGGTTAAAGAAAAAGCAATCTAAGGATACGGATACCCTTCCTTTACTGTCGCGATTAAATGCAGGTTTTATAGTCGGGTTGCCAGTTGGTGTGGCATGCTATTTTATAAGCAACCGCTTACTCCCAGTGGGCTTTGTTGATCGTGCTGAATGGGAAATGCATAGCTTGTTTATCGCTTTAGCGAGCTGTTTATTATTCAGTCTGTTTTACAAAAGGGCGAGTTTATGGCCAAAACTTTTGTATGTCGCCGCATTCTCTTACATGCTTATTCCGCTAATAAATGCATTAACAACCGATCATAATCTTTTGGTTAGTTTCTTCAATCAAGATTGGCTGATGTTAGGGTTTGATATCTCAATGTTAGTTACAGCAGTATTACTTCTTATATCAGCTATTACTGTGGGTAGAAAGGAGCAGGTATGTTAATTTTGTTAGAGTTTATTTTGGTAACTTTAGGTATTGTTTATTTAAGCTTTACAATCACAAAAAACTATACTCTCGTTTTTTCTAAAAGGCGGCCAAATAGAATTACTCGTTATTTAGTGGCTGCATTTGGTGCGGGGTTTATGCTTGCTGCAATCATTTTTGCTTTATTTATTTGGGGAACCGCACTTGGGTTTGTGTATTGGTTTGCAACCATAACATTTAGCTCTAGCTTGTGTGTGTTAGCGCTAAGTTTTAAACCAAGAGTACTGCGACTTTTCTTATTAATTTAATGATCAATCTTAAATTATACCTAGAGCAGCTGGTCATTAGTTGCTCTATCAACCATCAGTAATTTAAAATTAACTATTTTACAGACAAGTCGTATTTTGCCACTACGTCATCAATATAACGATGGCGTAAGGTATTTTTACCTTCGTTGCCCGTACCATGGCTTAACGCGCGATTTATTAGTTTTAGTGCCTTATGCAAGCTTTGACGTTCATCCATGTTTAAACCTGTTTTAGTGCGCATTTCAGTAATATCATCAATCAATAACTTGGCCACATCTAGCTGAACGGCTTCTTCAACTAAGCCATTTTGTGTGAGCACACCGTATTTACTGCATAAAAACTGTTGCCAAACTTGCTGTAAGTGCTCGTCAATTTCACTGCCAAATAATTCTTCATTGATAGCAAAGCCTTGCTCGGCAAGCTTACTAAGTTGATTCGAATATTGCTGAGCAAAATAATTAAACGCTTGGCAGGATGAGGTTATGTCATGTTTGATAATTAATTGCCCCCAACTAGCGGCGCCACGAGGGTAATAGTCTTGATATTCTTCGCATTGATAAATGCCCGAATACGAACTGCATTCTAATTGACTCTGCAAACAGTAACTCGGTTTTGGAAATAAACTACTTTGTTGCCATGCCGATAGCGTTTCCTCATCAATTGATAGGGTATGGCACAGCTCTTCGGTAGTATAAAAGTAGGTTGCCAAAAATTTAGAAAGTTGCATTATCAAATACTCACAATAAATACTGTTAATTCATACAGTATTTGATTTTGGCTTAACTTTGATTTTTTCTCAAGTATTTTTATTTATTGCAGCTCATTACTCGGAAAATGCCTGTGTTTATGATACAACTAGCGCAAATTTTCCAAACATTAAAAAAGTTATGCGCAACCTAGAAACAATTAAACAAGCAAGTTTGATCACCGCTATAAAAACACCGTATTTAACTAATGGTGACATTGATCTTGCATGTTATGACGACCTTGTTGAGCAGCAAATTGCAGCTGGTGTTGATGGCATCATCGTCGGTGGTACCACAGGTGAAGGCCAATTAATGAATTGGGAAGAACACTTAATGCTAATTGCACACAGTGTTAGTAAATTCTCTGATCGTTTATTAATTGTTGGTAATACAGGTAGCAACAACACGCGTGAAGCGATTAAAGCAACCCAGTATGGTTTTGCCACCGGTATGGATGCCGCGTTACAAATCAACCCTTATTACGGGCGCACGTCACTGGCGGGTGTGAAAGAGCACTTTAACCGTTTACTTGATATTGGTCCTGCGTTTATCTACAACGTAGCAGGTCGTACAGGCCAAGATTTAACACCAGATATCATTGAGCCACTCGCTAAGCACGAAAACTTTATCGGTGTAAAAGAGTGCGGTGGCAATGAGCGTATTGCTCATTATGAACAGCAAGGTATTGCTTGTTGGTCTGGTAATGACGATGAAGCACATGATGCACGGCACATTCATAATGCTCACGGTGTTATTTCGGTTACATCTAACATTATTCCGGGCTTGTTCCGTCAGTTAATGGATGAGCAAAATGATGCACTTAATGCAAAACTGCAGCCACTTATGGGCTGGCTATTCTGCGAACCTAACCCAATCGCTATTAATACGGCGCTGATGATGACAGGCGCCGTGAACCCTGTGTTCCGTCTTCCTTATGTGCCACTTACATGTGCGCAGCAAGAAATCGGTTTAGACTACATTAACGAACTTGATATTGCAGATATAGTAGGCGAAAAAGCACAACTTTTAGACGAAAAAGACGTTATTTTACGATAAAGATGAATGGGTGCTTAATTTCACTACAATTAAGCACCATTATTTTACTTTTTTATGCCTTATGGGTAAAATTAGCAATCGTTTGGCGCTAAAAGAATAATATTTGTGAAATTTGTTGTTAATAATTTGTGTGTATGGGTTGCGCCCGAGCAACAAATTGCAGAATTAAGCCATCTTGATCACCCTGACCTTGATTTAAGCTGGGTTGCACCAATGCAGCGCCGCCGTCTAAGCCCGTTTATGAAAATGGCACTTCATACTATGCATCAAGCGCAAGGTGAGCATCAGCAGTTAGCCGTTAATTTTTCATCTCGTCATGGCGACTTACCTAAAACAGCGCAGCTATTGCATTCACTTGTTGAACAAGAACCGCTTTCTCCGACCGCATTTGGTTTGAGTGTACATAATGCTGCAACAGGCTTGTTCTCGATTATTGCAAAAAACAAAGCCCCGATGAATGCCATAGCAGGTGGTCAAGACAGCATTATTTCAGCCATGATTGATGGTTTTGCACGTGTCCAGAGTGGTGTTGAGCAGCAAATTTTGGTTGCCCATGCCGAAAGTGTATTACCTGATGAATACTTACCATTTAGCGATGAGCAACAAATCGCTCATAGTGTGTCGTTCATATTATCCAAAGTTCAGGTAGACAAACCGTATTTTGAATTAACAAAACTTCCTGAATCTGAACACTCTCAAAGTGACTCGTGCTTACCCTTGAGTCTACAGTTAGCAGCTGCTTTAGCAAGCAAAGGATCACAATCGCTGCTGACACATCAACAATCAGCTTGGATGCTACAGTACCATGGTGGCTAATTTATATAAAAAGCTGAACAAAATTTGGCGTGTATTAGCAACTGGTTTTTGCTTTGCTGTTTTTGGGTTTGGCGGTATTTTACTTACCTTGTTGGTTTTGCCTTTACAACGTTTATTTGAACCTTGCCAAGCTAAATGTAAGCAAAAAGCCCGTTTAACGGTTCACTATAGTTTTAAATTCTTTGTTGCCTTAATGCATTACACCGGTGCTATCCATTTCTCTGTGCAAGATAAACAGAAATTTCATGATCTTAAAGGGCAGTTAGTACTTGCCAATCATCCTTCATTAATTGATGTTGTAGTGCTGATATCTGTAATTAAAAATGCTGATTGCATGGTCAAAGCACACTTATTTAAAAATCCATTTATGCGCGGCGTAATTAAAGGCACAGGTTATATTAGTAATGAAGATCCGCAAGAGTTACTGAATGAATGTGAAGCGTCACTCGCTGCTGGAAATAACCTGATTATCTTTCCTGAAGGCACTCGCACAACCCCAGGTGAACAGTTAAAATTTAAGCGTGGTGCGGCAAATATTGCTGCGCGTTGTAAAGCCCCTATAACCTCAGTGCTGATTAGTATGAAACCCAGCACTTTGACCAAAGGCACACCATGGTATTGCGTTGCCGCAACAAAAGCGCATTTTGAGATGCGCTTTGCCACTGACCCATTTACGTTTAACGACACATTTAATAATGAACAACCCGCCATGCAAGCACGACAATTAACCCGTGATTTGCAACATTACTTTTCAGAGGAACTCAGGCACCTATGACTGAACTAAAGAACAAAATAAAACAATTAATCATTAGCAGCTTAGATCTTGAAGATATTACCGTGGATGATATTGAAAATGACCAACCTTTGTTTGTTGATGGTTTAGGCCTAGATAGCATCGATGCGTTAGAGCTTGGCTTAGCCATTAAAAAAGAGTTTAACGTTAAAATTGACGCAAACTCAGAACAAACAAAAGCCCATTTTGCATCAGTAGATGCACTGGCAGAATTTATTAACCAACACCAATCATAATACAGACTTAGAAGTAGGAATAAGCATGAAAACCGCTGCTGACATTTACAACGTTTTACAGGGCATTTTAGTAGATGAATTTGAGATTGATGCTGATGATATCAGCCTAGATGCGCACCTGTATCAAGACCTAGATCTTGATAGCATTGATGCTGTTGATTTAGTTGTAAAACTACGCGAAATCACTGGCAAGAAAATTGAGCCAGATGCATTTAAACAAGTTCGTACTGTGCAAGATGTTGTAAATGAAGTAGAAAAACTCGTTTCATAAACATTACTATGCTCAAAGCGATAACCACAACACTGCTTTTAGTGTGCTTATCTTTATACCCATTTATTGTGTATTTTGGATTACAGCATATCTCAATAAGGCAAGTGAGCTTGGTACTGATGGTATTGTTAGGTCTAAGGCTTTTGCTGAGCAAAAAGCTGCTCACATCTATGCCATGGATAAAGCCAGCCTCTATTTTGGCTATTATCGCTTTAGCAACAACGCAGTTTTTTAACAATGATCTGGGCTTGAAACTTTACCCGGTCATTATAAATACAGTAATGGCCATAACCTTTGCTTATTCGCTGAAAAGTGGCCCAACAGTCATTGAGAGTTTTGCTCGAATTAAAGAGCCTGAGCTTGATGAAAAAGGGGTTAATTACACGCGCCAAGTTACTAAAGTATGGTGCGCGTTTTTTATTATTAATGGCAGTATTGCGTTATACACTAGCCTATTTACTTCGTTACAGACATGGACACTGTACAACGGACTAGTAGCCTATATTTTGATAGCTCTCTTGGGCCTTGTGGAATGGCTTGTTAGACAAAAGGTTAAAAATAATGGTATCGAGTAACCTGAAATTTCACCCAGATGCTGCATTTGTTATTGCAGGGCAGCCAATAACACACACACAGTTTTTTGCTGATATTGCCGCTTATCAAAGTAAGCTTACGGCGCTTAAAGCTGGCAGTCATGTGGTGTTATTCCACCCCGATACCTACCAATTTGCAGTGCGCTTATTTGCCTTAGCGTGTAGTGGTCATAATGTTATTCTTCCGCCTAATGGTCAGCACGAAACCTTAAGTTTATTGCTTGCTCAGTCTGCTTTTTTTGCAGGCGATGCGACCAATATCGATGATGATGTGCTATTTACCAACCTTGAACACAGTCTGGGTCACACGCCTTTGCAAACTAACCGTTTACAATGGCCAACAAACACAGCAGTTATATTTTATACGTCAGGCTCATCAGGACAATCTAAACCAATAGTAAAACCGTGGCGGGTACTAAATCGAGAGCTTGCAGTACTTTCAATGTCATTTGACTTACCCAGCCAATTTACGTTTTTAGCAACTGTTTCGCATCAGCATATTTACGGTTTATTGTTTCGCTTACTTTGGCCGTTGGCGAAAGGCCATATAATTGATAGTGAACAAATTCAGTACCCTGAGCATATTGCGCAAAGGCTAAAAAATATTCGTTATGCAGCGCTCGTTTCAAGCCCTGCGCAACTTGGTCGTTTATGCGCTGATAATGTGTTAATTCCTGAGCGCGACAAAATTAAATGGTTATTTTCCTCTGGCGGACCACTCAATAATGAGCATGCCGAAACTTTATTTAACCAGTTAGCTCGCCCAGCTACCCAAGTATTTGGCAGTACCGAAACCGGCGGTATTGCTTATCGACAAGTTACACAAGCCGCGGTTGATGTACCATGGCAGCCGTTTAATGGTAATTTTTTATCGCTGAATCATGAAGGACGCTTGATGCTAGATTCTGCGATTTTAGAGCAATCAAATTTCCCTTTAGACGATAGAGCACTCGTTCATAAAAATGGTCAATTTAAACTGTTGGGCCGTATAGACAGAACGATAAAAATTGAAGAAAAACGTTTGAATCTAGATGAGCTTGAGAGTTATCTGCAAAGCCATGACTGGGTAAAAGAAGTTAAAGTGGTGGTTATTCCAGCTAAGCGCGTGCAAATTGGTGCGGTGGTTGTGCTCAGTGATGAAGCTAATAAAGAGCTTGAACAGCAGGGTAAATTGGCAATTAACCGCACATTACAAGCGCACCTCTCAAACCGCTTTGAACGTATTTGCTTACCGCGTAAATGGCGCTATATCGATGCACTTCCTTTTAACAGCCAAGCTAAATTAAGTTTAAAAACATTGGAGCAGTATTTTGCCAAGTCTGAATAACGTGACCCCAGAGGTGGCCGTTTTATCACAAACAGAAACTAGCGTGAGTTTAGCGTTAACCATTGCGGCTGATTTAGATTATTTTCGCGGCCACTTTCCTGATGCTCCAATTTTAGCAGGCGTAGTACAGCTGGATTGGGCAGTAAAATATGCTCAGCAATATTTGGGTTTTGGCAAACTAGTACAAGATTTAGAAGTGTTAAAGTTTCAGGTGGTAACAACCCCCGATATGACGGTAAACCTAACTCTTGAGCGCAATGCAAAAGGCAAGTGCCTGTTTAGCTATCACTCAGACAAAGGCCAACATGCATCCGGTCGAATAGTATTTTGTGATTAAGCTATGAACCAGTTTTGTATTGTTATTCCTAATTACAATCACACCCATGCTATTGCTGCTGTACTCGATGAGCTAAAAGAGCTACAGCTGCCGATAATCATGGTTGATGATGGCAGTGACGCTGATGCCAAGCAAGTATTTGCAGAGCTTGACGCGCAGTACGATTTTTTAACCTTGATAAGCCACGTTCAAAATCAAGGTAAGGGGGGGGCAGTTCAAACTGGCTTGCTGGCTGCCTATCAGCAAGGGTTTAGCCATGCCATTCAGGTTGATGCAGACGGCCAGCATTCGTTAGCAGATATTAGTAAGTTGATTGAACTCAGTAATGCATCACCTCACAAGGTGATCAGTGGTTGTCCTATTTATGATAGCTCCGTGCCAAAGCACCGTTATTTGAGTCGTTACATCACCCATTTTTGGGTTTGGGTAGAAACACTCAGCTTTGATATTGTTGATTCAATGTGTGGTTTTCGGGTTTATCCCTTAGCAGCCGTTGAGCAATTAATGGCTAAGCAAGCGCTTGGCAAGCGCATGGACTTTGATATTGAAATTTTAGTCAGGCTTTATTGGCAAGGTGTTAAAGTCACGTTTTTGCCAACCCAGGTTATTTACCCTGAAAATGGCGTATCTCATTTTCGAGCTTTACACGATAACGTGGGAATTTCGTGGCTGCATACGCGTTTATTCTTTGGTATGTTGCTACGCTCTCCCAAGCTACTTTGGCGTAAGGTGGCTGGCTAATGGCTGTAAAGCACTGGTCAAAAATGCAAGAACGTGGCAATCGCTTTGGCATGCAAATATTGCTCGTGTGCTATCGCGTATTTGGTCGTAAAGGCTTGTGGTTGGTGTTGTTTCCGGTGGTGTTTTATTTGTTTTTAACAGGCAAAACTGCCCGTCAAGCGTCACATGCATTCTTAACCCAAGCGCGTAAAGTGAATGGCAATAACAAAGCGGTTACTTGGCGCGATAGCTTCCGTCATTTTCGCTGCTTTGCTGACAGCGCCTTTGACAAAATAGATGCATGGCTTGGACGAATTCAGCAACATAATATTCTTTACACCAACGAAGCGCTGTTTAAACAACTCGATGAGCAACAGCAAGGGGCTATTTTTATTGGCTCACACCTTGGCAATTTAGAGGTGTGTAGAGCACTTAGCCAACACCGAAACAGTAAAACGATCAATGTATTGGTGTTTACGCATCATGCTGTTGAATTTAATAAATTACTGAAAAGTATCAATCCGGATGTTGCAGTAAACCTCATTCAAGTAACCGATCTTGGCCCAGATATGGCAATTATGCTCAAAGAAAAAGTCGAGCAGGGTGAAATTGTGGTGATTGTCGGTGATAGAACCAGCACCACCACCGCAGGAAGAGTGATTGAAGCGGATTTTTTAGGTAAGCCAGCCCCTTTTTCACAAGGGCCATTTATTTTAGCTGCGCTGTTAGATTGCCCGGTGTTTCATCTGTTTTGTTTAAAAGATAAAAAACCAAATGGCGAGACATGTTACCGCGTGATTTTTGAAAAATACGCCGACAAGCTCGTTTTACCGCGTAAAACGAGGCAACAAACATTACAACAAATTGTTAGCGATTATGCGCAAAGGCTCAGTTTTTATGCTGCGGCCTATCCGTATCAATGGTTTAATTTTTATGATTTTTGGCAAAATGACGAGCAAGTGTCTCGTAGTCAAAACAAGGAGAACTAAGGTGTCAGAGCACTCGACTACCGTATTTGGCCAACAGCGTTTATCAATCGAAGATATTGTTCATATTGCATTAGAGCAAGGTGCTGTTGCGTTAACATCAGACCGTCAATTTGCGAATAAAATAGACAGCGCCGTGGCCTTTTTAGATAAGTTGCTTGAAGATGATGGCGTGATATATGGCGTTACCACAGGTTATGGCGACTCGGTGACCGTAAAAGTGCCACTTGATTTAGTCAATGAGTTACCACTGCATCTTACTCGATTTCATGGTTGTGGCCTTGGCGATGTGTTTAATCAAGCCCAAGGGCGCGCTATTTTAGCGACCCGTTTAACTTCGCTTTCACAAGGTTATTCTGGCGTTAGCTGGGAGATGTTGAATTTACTACGTGACTTTTTAAATCACAATATCGTACCGGTGATCCCGCAAGAAGGGTCAGTGGGAGCCAGTGGTGATTTAACGCCGCTTTCATATGTAGCCGGTGCTATGGTTGGCGAGCGTGATGTGTATTACAAAGGCGAAATTAAAAACAGTTTAGAGGTGATGCAAGAACTTGGCTTACAGCCATTAAAGCTACGCCCAAAAGAAGGGCTGGCAGTTATGAATGGCACTGCCGTGATGACAGCTTTGGCATGTCTTGCTTATGATAGAGCTGATTATCTAGCCAAACTGACCAGCCGTATAACAGCCCTTGCAAGCCTTGCATTAAAAGGCAACAGTCATCACTTTGATGATATTTTGTTTTCGGTGAAGCCACATCCAGGTCAACAGCAAGTAGCTGCATGGATCCGTGGAGACTTAAACCATGTAGAACACCCGCGTAATGCTGACCGCTTACAAGATAGGTATTCAATTCGCTGTGCTCCACATGTTATTGGTGTGCTGCAAGATAGTTTGCCGTGGTTTAGGCAAATGATTGAAAATGAACTAAATTCGGCAAATGATAATCCAATTATCGATGGTGAAGGTGAGCACGTATTGCATGGTGGTCACTTCTATGGCGGTCATATTGCAATGGTAATGGATAGCATGAAAACCGCTGTTGCTAATTTAGCTGACTTAGCAGACAGACAAATCGCATCCTTAGTTGATACGCGCTATAACAATGGTTTGCCTTCTAATTTATCGGCGAGTAATGATGAACGTCGCTACATTAACCATGGTTTTAAAGCGGTCCAAATTGGTGCCAGTGCATACACGGCCGAAGCATTAAAACTGACCATGCCAGCAAGTGTGTTTTCTCGTTCAACCGAGTGTCACAATCAAGATAAAGTGAGCATGGGAACCATCGCTGCACGAGATTGTTTGCGTATATTGCAACTTACCGAGCAAGTGGTTGCTAGTACCTTGCTTGCGAGTATTCAAGGTTTGCGTTTACGTATTAATAGTGGCGAGCTTGAGTTTGCTAGTTTAACCCCTGATGTACAAAGTATGTATCAAGACATTAGCGAGTTTTTCCCGCTGCTTGATGAAGACCGTCCTCTAGAGGCTGTTCTTCGTTTTACAGTTGACGCCATTCAAACAAAACGTTGGAGTTTATATGCATAGTCGTGGCTCGTTGCTGAGCACTCATGTTGAGATTGAAATTCCTTTTCATGATTGCGATCCAATGAATGTGGTATGGCATGGTAATTACCCGCGCTATTTAGAAGTCGCGCGCTGCGAATTACTGCGTTTGTTTGATTATGATTATGTGCAAATGCAAGAGTCTGGCTATGCGTGGCCGATTATTGACATGCATATTAAGTACGTCGGCTCAGCTTTGTTCACACAAAAAATCCGCGTTGATGCCTACTTAAAAGAATATGAAACACGATTACGTATCGATTACGTCATCACTGATTGCGCTACAGGTAAAAAGTTAACCAAAGCAACGACTATCCAAGTTGCGGTTGATTTAGAGAAAAAAGAAATGCAGTTTGTTTCGCCGCCTGTACTACATGAAAAACTTCAAAAGGTGATTTAATGCGATTAAGCGTGTTGTTACTGAGTGTGCTCGTTTTTTTTCCTGTGTTTGCATCAAGCGCAGTGGCAGAGCAAGGCACATTTAGCCAAGAGAAGCATTTTAAAGGATTTAGTAAACCTTTTATATCAACAGGCTCGTTTGAACTTGCT
Source organism: Pseudoalteromonas sp. bablab_jr010 (assembly GCF_016464105.1). Taxonomy (NCBI): domain Bacteria; kingdom Pseudomonadati; phylum Pseudomonadota; class Gammaproteobacteria; order Alteromonadales; family Pseudoalteromonadaceae; genus Pseudoalteromonas; species Pseudoalteromonas sp. bablab_jr010. Next base: position 36,631 of record NZ_JACDWV010000058.1, read on the forward strand.
GAAGATGGCCTCACATGGCAGGTTGAATCTCCGGTTAAAAGCACGCTATTAATCAAGCAAGGGCAAGTATATACCCTGAATGACCAAGATGAGCCGCAGCTACAAAAAGGTGCAGAGCCTTACGTTAATTTACTGCAAGCGATTTTAAAGCATGATGAAGTGGCACTTGCTGAGCAATTTACGATGGCAGAGCATGCAGAGCCCGGTTGTCAGACTTTATTACCTAAAGATGACTTGCTAAAGCAGCTATTTAGTCAGTTCGAATTATGTGAAGCAGCAGAGCTAGTGAGCCGTGTGCGTCTTCAAGAAGCAAATGGGAACTTTACTGTATTACGCTTTGCTTATCCTTATAAAGAGCAAAAACAGTGAAAGCATGGGGCCTAACGCTCGCTTGGCTGAGCCTATTAGTTAGCGCCTTAGTGGTTGTTTTTATTCTAAAACAGCCTACGTTGAATAATGATATTTTGGCTTTGTTGCCAAAGTCAGAGCCGCGCTTACAGCAAGTCGAAGAACACTTTTTTGCGGCTAATAAACAGCAGTTGAGCTTTTCTTTTCGTGGTGAGAATGCAGTAAAAGCTTATGATGATTTAGAACAGTGGCTTTCTAGCAAACATATTGAGCCTCGTTTTAAGTTACCAGAAATATCCCAGTTGGCAGCATTTTACGGTCAGTACGCCGGGCATTTAGTGTCCGAGGAATATAAGCAAGCGATTGGCGACGCTAATCGCTTTCAACAGTATTACTTTAGCCAATTGAGTAAAGTCGCTGATCCTTTTGTTTCAAGTACTATCAACCAAGACCCTACGCTTGCCACAGCGGGGTTCTTATCTGAGGCTATGGCACACATGCAGCGATTTGAGCTGCAAGATGGCCGAATTAACATTAACTATCAAGGTGATGAGTATTTAATGTTATTCGTGCAAAGTGCTGACAATGCCTTTTCAATAAATCAATCAATAGCTTTAAGCAATGAGATTGTTGCCTATATCGCTGAGCTTGAAGGCCGCTATCCAGATACGCAAATTCGCTATGCCGGTGCTTTATTTCATACCGCAGCAAATGCGCAGCAAGCCAAATTTGAAATGACCTTGTTTGGTTCGGTGAGCTTGCTGGCACTTATTGTGATGGTGGTATGGGTGTTTCGCTCAATAAATGCATTGTGGCTGGCCTCTGTAACCGTGATAAGCGCCGCTATTGGCGGCACCATTGCGCTGATCAGTATTTTTAGTCAGGTGCATGTATTAACCATGGTGTTTGCCGTGACGCTGATTGGTATTGCCATTGATTACGCATTTCATGGCATGCTTGATTTAACCGAGCAGGCGCAAGGTTTTAGTCAAGGGCTTAAGCTGGCACTGTTGTTGTCGTTACTAACCACCACACTCGGTTACGCGAGTTTGTTTTTCTCACCGGTGCAGTTACTCAGTCAAGTTGGCGTGTTCGTTGTTGCAGGGCTAGTTACAGCTTGGCTTTGCACCCGTATTTTATTGCCTTATTGGCAAGCAGGTTTAACCATTAACACTGTTGCGCATCAGTTAGCAAACAGGTTAAGTGGTTATTTAGAACGATTAACGCATTATTGCGTCTCACTCAGCATGCTGATGCTAGTGTTTCTGAGTGCTTTTGCTTTACTAAACCCCCCTGTGATTAATGATGATGTAAAGCTGTTAAATGCAAGTCCTGCTGATTTAATGCAAAACGAAGCGCTGCATATGTCTTTATTAGGTAAAGATAATGGCCAAATCATGATTTTATTTGCCGATAATGCGCAGCAGTTATTAGTACAACAAGAAGCATTAAAAGCAACTATTCTCGGCCTTGATGGCACTGCTGTGATGCTTAGTGACTTAGTGCCTAGTAAACAATTACAACAGCAAAACTACGAGCAACTGCATTCGGCCCAGCAAGCGATGAGTGTGGTTAGCCAAATGACAGGGACGGCCGTTGAGCTTTCAACATCAATGCTTGATTTAAACGCGGCACTTAATTCACCGTTAGCGCCGTTAATCGCTAACCAAGTGATCTCAAACAATACACTAACCGCAAGCTGGTTTATGGTAACCGGTGTAAATAAATCCGAGCTGATGGATTTAGCCAACGCTGACCCAGATTTAATTGTTTACGATAAAGTCGCGATGATAAGCGAAGGTTTAAGTCATTACTCAAATTCGTTACTGGTGACACTGGCCATTGCGATGACCTTTGCGTTACTACTCTTTAGCGTTAAATTTGGCTTTAAAACGGCGTGTAAGCAAACGTTAGTGCTTGTACTAACAAGCGCTGCTGTACTGCTACTATGCAGTGCGCTGCAATCTCAGCTGTCGATTTTTAATTTATTAGGCTGTTTATTGATATTAGCGTTGGCAATCGATTACTTGGTGTTTTATCAGGTCAATAACTTAAGCCCGAGCAATGTACTCGCAATTAGTTTGTCAGCGGCATCATCGATGTGGGTATTTGGCATGTTGGCCGTTTCGAAAACACCGGCCATTTTCAGTTTCGGATTAACGATATTAGTGGGGCTAGTTTGTATCTATATCCTGGCGCCGCTCAGTATTGCATTACCTAAAAATAAGGAAAAATAATAGGTGAATAATCAAGTTCAACAGGCTGATGTTGTTATTATTGGTGCGGGTCCTTCAGGTGCCGTGGCTGCTAGTTTACTGGTGAAAAAAGGTTGGCATGTGGTGGTGTTAGAGCAGCAAACCTTTCCGCGTTTTTCGATTGGTGAAAGTTTATTACCCCAGTGCATGAGCTTTTTAGCAGAAGCAGGTCTTGAGCAAGCGGTGCAAGCACAGGCACAATCGCTTAGTTTTCAGTTTAAAAATGGTGCGGCGTTTCAGCGTCGGGGCGACCACACAACAATCGATTTTACAGAGAAATTTAGCGACGGCCCTGGCACGACTTTTCAGGTAAAACGCGCTGACTTTGATAAGTGCTTAGCCGATGGTGCCATGCAGCAAGGGGCTGAAATACGTTACCAACATAGCGTGTTAGCGTTCACCGATTGTGAGGATGGCGCTTTACTTGATGTTACGGATGAAAACCAGCAGCGCTATCAAATTAAAGGGCGCTTTGTCCTTGATGCCAGTGGTTTTGGTAGGGTATTACCTCGCTTACTTGATTTAGAGTCAGCATCAAATTTCCCTGTACGGTGGGCTTTTTTCAGCCATTTTAAAGATAATATTAGCGATCCCCTGTTTGACCGCGAAAAAATCTTAATTAATGTTCATCCAGAGCATAAAGATATTTGGTATTGGCTGATCCCATTTAGTGATGGTACGGCAAGCATTGGTGTAGTTGGTAAACCAGAGCAACTTAATGATAAACAACCACTCGCTGGTTTAAATGAATTTATTGAACAAGATAGCTATTTAAGTGAGTTATTAGCCAATCGAGAAGCTATTGGCGAAGCGCGCGCTATCAAAGGCTACTCGGCTAATGTGTCGAGCTTGTATGGTGAGCATTTTGCACTACTTGGTAATGCTGGTGAGTTTTTAGATCCGGTGTTTTCATCTGGGGTGACGATTGCATTAAAATCAGCTTCATTGGTTGCTCCTTTAGTTGATAGCTACTTACGTGGTGAGCAAGTTGATTTCAAAAACGATTACAGTGAACCTTTGCAACAAGGGGTTAATTGCTTTAGAACCTACGTCAGTGCTTGGTATGATGGCTCTTTTCAAGACGTGATTTTTTACAGTGAGAAAAATCAACAAGTGCGTGAGATGATCAGTGCTATTCTTGCGGGTTATGCATGGGATTTACAAAACCCATTTGTAAAACAAAGCAACAAACGCTTAAATACGTTGGTTGAATTATGTCGCGATTAACACGCTCTTTGCTTTTAACCTTGAGCATATTAGTGGCAAGTTGTGCCAGTGAATTTGCAGTAAAAACGGGCGTTGATTTAGCGCCAAATGCAGGGATTTATTTGCTTGATCCACCGCCGTCATTAGTTGCCGATAATTGGCAGCAAGTACTTGAAGTACACCATGGCGATGAGCAGCATACATTACTAGCGCAGCTGAGTTTAAACAGTGAAACGGGTATTAACTTGGCTGTTATGACGGCTCAAGGTATGCCAATCTTTCAGTTAGAAAAAGCGCCACAAGGGCCGATTAAAAGCGAAAAAATGCTCCCTATCAACGCGGTTGATCCTCGCTATATTCTTGCTGATATCATGCTTGTACACTGGCCAGTTACTGTGCTTAACTCGCAGCTTTATGATTTGAACTTGGTTGAACAAGGCTCAACGCGACGCTTATATCAAGGTGAACAGTTAATTAGTGAAATTCGCTATTTAGACGGTACAACAGAACTTGTAAACTTTCAGCGAGATTACAAAATTAAATTTCAAAGGGTTAATTGATTATGCCATTTTGGCTTAACGACTTAGGTATTGTTAGTGCATTGGGGGTTGGTCATCAACAAACAATGCAAAGTATCAGCTTGCAACCTAAACAAACACTCACAGAGGTGACGTCGCTTGCATTTGAGCAGCGCCCAACGTTTGTGGGTTTGGTTAATGAACTGCCATTAACCGCATCAATGCGGTTTTATCAGCTAATCGATTTAGCGCTGGCGCAAATTACTGACACATTGACAGGCATAAACATTCCGAGTAGCCGTATTGCTGTGGTTATTGGTACCAGTACTGCTGCAATTCAAGAAGGTGAAAGAGGCCGAATTGCCCATGCAGCGAAGGGAAAGTGGCCAGAGGAATTTGATTATTACGACCAAGCACTCGTTGCACCCGCCAATTATATTGCCAAAAAACTCGCTGCGAAGGGGCCAAGTTACAGCATTTCAACTGCGTGTAGTTCAAGTGCCAAGGCGCTTATTAGTGCGCGCGCCTTACTCAGTGCCGATTTAGCCGATGTAGTAATTTGTGGTGGGGTAGATAGCTTGTGCCAACTCACTATTAATGGCTTTGATTCGTTATCTTCTATTAGCGATGAAATTTGTAAGCCGTTTAGTGGCGACAGAGCTGGTATCAATATTGGTGAAGCCGCAGCGTTATTTATTATGAGTAAAGAGCAGCACACAAAACAAAGTATTGCCTTTTTAGGTGGTGGTGAAAGCTCTGACGCTCACCATATTTCAGCACCGATTGCAGACGGTTCTGGTGCAATCGCAGCTATGACAATGGCATTGCAAGACGCGAATTTAACACCTTCAGATATCGACTACATTAATGCCCATGGAACAGCCACACCGCAAAATGATGCCATGGAATCTCTGGCAATCAATGAGGTATTTGGCAAAAATACTAAAGTGAGCTCTTCTAAACATTTGACCGGCCACACCTTAGGTGCTGCAGGTGCCTTAGAAGCGGGCTTATGTTGGCTCTATTTGGCCTACCCGGAATTCAATCAATTAGTATGTAATCAGGTGAAGAAAGACGACTCTTTGGCTGAAATTGGTTTAATAACACAACCAGAAACGGCAGAAATTAACACTTGTTTATCAAATTCGTTTGCCTTTGGAGGCAATAATGTCAGTGTAGTACTAGGACATCTAAATGAATCACTATAAAATTGAGCAAGTCGTACCTCATAGCGAACCAATGATATTGCTCAATCGCCTATCTAATTACAGCGAAGAGTCAGGTTGCTGTGAAGTGGATATTAGTTCACAAAGCCCGTTTTATGACGAGAGCTTAAATGGGGTTGCCAGTTATATTGGCTGTGAATATATGGCGCAAACTATCGCAGCTTACGCGGGTGCGCTGGCAAAAGATAAAGGAAATGAAGTACAAATTGGTTTTTTAATTGGCACGCGCAAATATAAAACCTATGCACCGGTATTTAAAAACGAGCAAACGCTTAAAGTCTCGGTGACCAAATTATATCAAGAAGAATCAGGGTTAAGTGTATTTGAGTGTCAAATACACAGCGATGAAACATGCTTAGCAGAAGCAAAAATCAATGTGTTTCAACCACAAGACCCCATGCAGTTTATAAGAGAAAATCAATGACAAAACGTATTTTAGTCACCGGCTCAAGCCGTGGTATTGGCAAAGCAATCGCACTTAGATTAGCTAACGATGGCTTTGATATTGCTGTTCATTGTCGCAGTGGTGTGGCTGAAGCAGAGCAAACCTGTGAAGAAATTAGTGCGCTTGGTCGTCATGCAAGCCTATTGCAATTTGATGTTTGCGATAGAGAACTAGCTAAACAACAAATTGAAGCTGATATTGCCGAGCACGGAGCGTATTATGGGGTGATCTGTAATGCCGGTATCACAAATGATATGGCGTTCCCTGCGATGCAAGGTGATGATTGGGATAAAGTGATCCGTACTGGCCTTGACGGTTTTTATAATGTGGTTCATCCAACGGTGATGCCAATGGTGCAAGGTCGTAAAGGTGGCCGAATTGTCACTATGGCGTCAGTGTCGGGGATTGCTGGTAATCGCGGGCAAGTTAACTATAGTGCCGCTAAAGCGGGCATTATTGGTGCGACCAAAGCGCTTTCGCTTGAGCTTGCAAAGCGTAAGATCACCGTTAACTGCGTGGCACCAGGGTTAATCGAAACCGAAATGACAGACGATTTACCGGTTGATGAAATGCTAAAAATGATCCCATTAAAACGTATGGGGTCGGTTAGTGAAGTCGCGGGTACAGTGTCGTTTTTATGTTCAGATGACGCCGCGTATATCACCCGCCAAGTTATTTCTGTGAATGGCGGTATGGTGTAATGAAGCGTGTTGTTGTTACAGGCATGTCTGCCATCACTGCATTAGGTGATACCTGGGGAGAATTTAAAACCGCTTTGCAAAAAGGTGAAAATGCCGTTCAGTACATGACTGACTGGGATGTGGCGCCAGAATTAAACACTCGACTAGCGGCACCTGTTACTCATTTTAGTAAACCAAGTCATTATAAGCGTAAACAAGTTCGCTCAATGGGGCGTGTTGCTATGATGTCGACCCGTACTACAGAGCTTGCTTTAGAAGAAGCAGGGCTATTAGAGCATCCAAGCCTAACCGATGGCTCTACAGGGATTGCTTTTGGCTCGTCAACGGGGTCAACACCACCATTATTGGCTTTTGCAAAAATGATGGAAACCGGCGAAATGACGGGCGTAACGGCCACCAGTTACATCCAGATGATGGCACATACGGCGCCTGTGAATGTGGGTGTCTTTTTTGGTTTAAAAGGTCGCGTGATCACCACCAGCTCTGCCTGTACATCGGGGTCACAAGGTATTGGTTATGCTTACGAAGCGATAAAGTATGGCCGTCAAAAAGCCATGGTGGCTGGTGGCGCAGAAGAGTTATGCATCACAGAAGCCGCGGTATTTGACACCTTGTACGCGACCAGCACAAAAAATGATGCTGCGAAAAGCACGCCACGACCATTTGATCAAAATCGTGATGGTCTGGTTATTGGTGAAGGTGCAGGCACACTCATTTTAGAAGAGTATGAGCATGCCCTAGCCCGTGGAGCAACCATTTATGCGGAGCTCGTCGGTTTTGGTTGTAATTCAGATGGTCAACATGTTACGCAACCTACCGCAGAAACAATGCAAGTGGCTATCGAAATGGCCCTTCATGATGCACAGCTTACTGCCGACCAAATTGGCTATGTGAATGCTCATGGTACGTCAACAGATCGAGGTGATATTGCGGAGTCTCTAGCGACTTTCAATGCCCTTGGCAAGAAACCTATTAGCTCATTAAAGAGTTATTTAGGTCATACCTTAGGTGCGTGTGGCGCCATTGAAGCATGGGCGAGTATCAATATGATGAATGATGGTTGGTTTGCACCTACTATTAATTTAACAGATGTCGATGCTGAGTGTGCTGACCTAGATTATATCAAGGGCAATGGCCGTGAAATGCAAACAGATTACATTATGAGTAATAACTTTGCGTTTGGTGGTATCAATACCTCGTTAATTTTTAAAAAGTGGCAAGCATGATCAAGCGCTGCATCATAAGTATTTCATTTATTCTAACTTTTAATGCTTATGCTGCAGAAGACAGTGGAGAAAAGGGCACTGCAAAAATGGAGTTCGGTGCAGGCCTTTTTTATGCAGATATCCCGCATTATTTAGGTTCAGATGAAAGTGAGCAATACCTATTGCCTGTGCCTTATTTTCGTTATCAAAGTGACACAATGGCCATAGACCGTAATAGTTTCACTGGCTTTTTGTGGCAGCAAGAAAATCTCCATTTAGATTTATCTGCAAGCGTAGGTCTTGCGGTTGACAGTGAAGATAACAAAGCCCGAGAAGGTATGGATGATCTAGATTGGGTGTTTGAATTAGGGCCTTCGCTTAATTACTACTTAATAGGTGAACCAAATTCTAGACAGCACTTGTATTTAAGCCTGTTTGCACGCAAAGCCATTGCGACAGATTTCTCTGGTATTGATGATATTGGCTGGCGTTATGGGCCAAGTGTGTATTATCGAGTGCCGATCATCGAAAAAGCGGATTCACAATTTTCATTAGCGTTTCGTGGCAATATCAACTTTGCTAGCGATAAATACCTTGATTACTACTATGGAGTGAGTGACTTACATAGCAATGAAACTCGCCAAGCATACTCAAGTCGTTCAGGTTTTTCTGGTGCTGATGTATCAATTGGGGTACATTTTGACACACCAAAGTATTGGTTAGGTGGTTTTGTTAAATATCACCATCTTGCTAACAGTCAACAAGATGCAAGCCCACTCGTGAAGCAAGATTATAATGTTTCGGTCGGTTTTGGCGTTGCATGGAAATTTTATAGAAGGAATTTTTAAATGAAGTTATTGACCCTTGCATGTGTTTTAGTAGCTTGTTTGTTTTCAGTAAACAGTTTTGCACGTGATGATTTACAAACACTACCTGTACAAGCATTACTTGAAACCACCAAAGCGAAACAAGCATTGTTAGATATTCCGCTGTATTTTGCTGATCAAAGTCATAACACGATTAAAACAACTTATGGTGAAGTGATCACCAACAAGAAAACCAATGCATTTAATAAAACTGACCGAGAGGCGTGTGAATGGGTAATGCTCAGTGCTTTAAAAGCATTACAAGAGCGTGCTGTTCGTGAAGGCATGAATGCAGTTGTAAATATTCAGTCGTATTACAAGAAGCGTGAGTTTGTTAGCCAAACAGAATATCAATGTGGTGCGGGTACGTTTATCGCTGGTGTGGCATTAAAAGGCACTTTAGTTAAGTTATAACTAACTAAAGTCATTTTTTTTCTGTATAATTTGCGACCCTTGATATGATGGCCGCAGGTTATACAGCATGAATTTTAAATCATTTAGTTTTTCTTCTGAGCTTTTACAGGCATTAGAAGAGCTTAATTTCGAAACGCTTACTCCCGTTCAACGTAGTGCAATTCCTGCAGTAAGAAAAGGCAAAGACGTACTTGTTAGTGCGCAAACCGGCACGGGTAAAACCGCTGCATTTGCTTTACCACTTATCCAAAAATTATCAGAATCAGCTGTTAGCGAAAATAATGCACCAAGTGCACTAGTGCTTGCACCTACTCGCGAGTTAGCTGAGCAAATCGCTAATAACTTTAAAGCGTTTGCAAAATACACCGAATTAAAAACAGTGTGCTTGTTTGGTGGTATTAATCTAGCGGGTCAAGCTAACGATTTGAAAGCAGGTGTCGATATTGTTGTTGCAACGCCAGGGCGCTTACTTGATCATATTCGTTTAGGTAACATCAGCTTAGCTAATGTTAAGCATTTAGTGCTTGATGAAGCTGACCGTATGCTAGACATGGGCTTTATCAGCGATATGCAAACGGTTATTAATGGCTGTGATGAAGCGCGTCAAATCTTGTTGTTCTCGGCCACTTTCCCTGCGGCAATTAAACAATTTGCGAGTAAAGTACTAAAGCAGTCTGAAATCATTCGTGTCGATCAAACAAACAGTACCGCAGAAACAGTGCAACACGTTGTGTATCCTGTAGAAGAGCGCCGTAAGCAAGAGCTTTTATCTGAATTGATAGGAAAGAAAAACTGGCAGCAAGTACTTGTTTTCGTAAACATGAAAGAAACTGCCGATGAGCTTGTAAAGGAGCTTAACCTTGACGGTATTCCAGCTGTTGTTTGTCATGGTGATAAAACCCAAGGTAACCGCCGCCGCGCTTTACGCGAGTTTAAAGAAGGTAAAGTTCGCGTGCTGGTCGCAACCGAAGTGGCTGCCCGTGGTATTGATATTGAAGGGTTACCACGTGTGATTAACATCGACTTACCTTGGCTTGCAGAAGACTACGTGCATCGTATCGGCCGTACAGGTCGTGCTGGTAAGCCGGGCCAAGCTATTTCGTTTGTGAGCCGTGAGGAAGAAAACACTTTATTCGATATCGAAAAGCTAATTGGACAGCGCATCAAGCGTGTTGTTTTACCAGGTTATGAAGTAAGCAGCCGTGAAGTACTGATTGATAAAATAGGTAAAAAGCCGTCGCATTTACGCCGTAGCCGTACAAATAAGGCTTCAGGTCAGGCAACGGGGGAAGCGCGTGCGAAGAATCGTTCACGTATCGCAAATGTTCGCAAATCTTTGAAAGGCAATAAATTAAGCCTTAAAAAGTAATGAATTTCGATAACAAACGATAAGAGCTTCTATAAAAAAGCCCCATTGCTGTTTGGCAATGGGGTTTTTTTGGCTCTGCTAATCGTACAAATGGAGTATTTTGTTAATTTTTATACAGTTAAATGCAAAATTAGATTAACAAATGTACCTTGATGAATTACAATCGCTTTGAAATCAGTCAAGTAGCGTTTCTAACGCGTTAGTGTCTAAATGGATGTTTATGCAGTACATAAAAAGAATAATAAATAAAATAATCGCCCCTACTTTTTTACTCAGTGTTGCTAGTGTGCCTTTTTCTGCTAATGCATTTGATAAAGCTGAGTTCTCCCTTGCCCATATTAAAGAGTCTATTAGCGTTGATGGTGTGATGGATGAGTCACACTGGCAATACGCCACTAAAGTGCCATTAAAATATCAGAACGAACCAACCGAAAAAGGCACACCGCTCGTGCAAACCGATGCTTACATGTACGAAGATGGCAAGTACTTGTATGTGGGTTTTATTGCAAAAGATAATGATCCTTCGCAAATTCGTGCCGCTCTTCGAGATCGCGACACACTTTGGCAAGACGACAATGTTGCCTTGATGATTGATACTTTTAATGATGAACGAACTGGCTATGAGTTTTATGTAAACCCATTGGGTGCGCAAGGCGATATGCGCATGACAGATATTGATGATTGGGTGGAAGACCCATCATGGGATGCTATTTGGGATAGCGCAGGGCAAATAACAGAGGACGGCTATGTTGTTGAAATGCGTATTCCATTCACTGCACTTCGCTTTCCAAAAGACCAGGCCGAATTAACGTGGAGTTTTGCAGTATGGCGAAATTACCCGCGTGATGTGTATTATCAAATGTCGAACGTTGGTTTTGACCGAGATGTAAAATGTAGCTTTTGTCAGTTTGATAAACTCACAGGTTTTGCCAACATGACAGAAAGCCAAAATATTCAGCTTACTCCCACTTTAACGGCGCTTCGTCATGATAGCAAAGACACAGTGCCGGGTGATTGGCAAAATGGCGATATAGATACTGAAGCGGGCTTGGACTTACGTTGGGGGGTGACGCAAGATGCGGTTATTAATGCCACCATTAATCCTGACTTTTCGCAGGTCGAGGCAGATTCACTTGAGCTTGACGTAAATACTACTTACTCAATTTATTATGCTGAAAAGCGTCCATTCTTTTTAGATGGTGCGTCTTATTTTAATACCAGCCAACTAGAGCTTTTATATACGCGAATGATTGCTGAACCTGATGTAGGTTTAAAATTAACTGGTAAAACCGGCGCGCACAGCTATGGTTTTATGTACGCTGATGATCAGAATACCAGTGTTTTACTTCCGACAAATCAAGGGTCGGGCTTTGCTAATCTGGCAGATAAAACGCAAGCAGTAGCGGGGCGTTATCAGTTTGATATTGGCCAAAAAGGCACAATTGGTGTGATGAGTACTCATCGTGAAAATGATGATTACCATAATACCGTGTTATCGATTGATGGTAGTTATTGGTTTAACCAATCAGATAGTTTGCAGTATCAAGTTGCAAGCACAGATACCACTAATTCAGAATTTTTAGTTGATTATTATGGCGTTGATAAGAATCAATCCGATCAAGCTTATGCTATTGAATTTACTAGAACTAAGCGTGATTACGAAGTCTATGCTAATTACGAAAATATAGGTAAAGAATACCGCTCTGATTTAGGCTACCAAGCTAAAGTTGATTACGAACAAGTACAATTAGGTGGTGGGCAAACTTGGTATCGTGATGCTGATGATGCAATCACAGAGTACAGCTACAATGTAGAGTGGGATAAAACGTGGGCACAAAATGGCGACTTACTCGAAGAAGAATACGATGGCTTTATTACTTTTAAAGGTAAGATGCAGTCGCAAACAGAAATTGGCTTTATTCATCGTAATGAGTTTTATGCCGGCGAGTTCTTTAATCAAAATATAGGCTATATCTACGGTGGTTTTAGACCTATTCGTGATGTGCGATTCTTATTGTATGCTCAATATGGCAGCAAAATTGATTACAGTAATGCAGCTTTAGGTACCATGGTTCGTATTGAACCTGAGATGACATGGGATATTAACGATCATTGGCAGGTTCAACTAGAGCACAGTTACAGCTATCTAGATAACGAACAAAATGATCGTGTTTATACTGCAAATTTAACTGATTTACGTGTTTATTATAAATTTAATATGCGCTCAATGCTAAAACTCGTTTTGCAGTTTGAAGACGTCGATCGAAACAACGAAGCTTATCGATTTGATGTCAGTCAAACTAACCGCGATTATGGCAGTCAGCTGGTGTATTCATACAAAATTAACTCTCAGACGCTGTTTTACTTAGGTTATTCAGACAAAGGATATCAAGACGACTCTTTGAAAAGTCTTGAGCGTGACGAGCGTACCTTCTTCACTAAACTAAGCTATGCATGGCAGCTCTAAGTAATTATAAAAAAGGAAAATCATAATGAAATATTTAAAAATGTCAGCTGTTGCTGCTGCGGTAACTATCCTTGCTGGATGTGCGGCGAAACAGGATGTAAGTCGTTTTGAAGCGGAAAAACCAAAAACTGTGTGTATTGCAGAGCATCAAGCAGTTAAAGAAGGTGTTGTAACATCATTGCAAACAGGTTTTGCAAAACATAACGTGCAAACACGCGTGATACCGGCTAACTATGTTATGAAACACCAAGCGTATCAAACAGACATCTCAACTGCTAACACAAACGGTTGTGATGCAATTGCATTTTATGTTGCGAACTGGCATTGGGATTTAGCTCTTTATATGGCCTATGCCAATATCTGGGTCACTAATGTTGACCAATCTAAAACAATTGCGCAAGCAAGCTATCGAACGGGTGGTGGTTTGGATAAATTTATTGATGCAAACGATAAAATTATCGAATTAGTGGATTCAATGTTCCAGCAAGTTGAAGCCAAGAAACAACAAGAGAGTCAGAAAAAAGCAATATAAACTAATATGTTGGTCAGCTTATGGCTGACCAACCTCTTCGTTAACTTTGCTTCTTACCACCCCTTCAAGGCTTTTTAAGCCCCATTGTTTACCAATCTCAACAGCTTCATCAATTGGCTTTTTCAAGGTTACCGCATTGTATAGCGCAACGAGAGCACCGACACGGTTGCTGCTCGCGCAGTGAAGTAAGGTGGTTTGTTGTTGGTGCTCATTGAGTAAGGCCTGAAGTTTCGTAGCATTTTCAATGGTAATATCAGCTTTAGATTGCACAGGAATATGGTAATAGTTCATACCAAGCTCAGTGACTAGCTCTTGCTCAGACCAATTCGTTTCGTTATCACCGCGAAGGTTTATGACGTTCTGAACACCAAGTTGCTTTAACTTGGCAAAATCAGTTTGACTTGGCTGCCCTGAAGTTAGCACATTCTCAGACTGCGCCTTAAGATTTAAAATATCCAGTTTTGTAGTAACGGTTTGTGCTGCAAATGCAGAAAAAGACAGCAGCGCAGCACAGGCTAATTGTATGAACTTATTCATGTTACTCCTTGAAAAGTATTTAATTTTTGCTGTAGACGGTTTCACCACGACTAATGGTTTCTAACACTTGTAAGTTATGTAGCTCTACAGGCTTTATCTTTAGCGGATTCTTATCAAGAATTATCAAGTCTGCTTGCATCCCTTGTTTTAATTGCCCTTTAGAGTTTTCTTCAAAGTGTTGATACGCAGGCCATGTCGTCATTGCTTGTAGTGCAGTATACACAGAAACACGTTGCTCTGGCCCTAATACTTGATCTGTACGGGTTGTGCGGTTAACCGTTGCATCTAATACACGTAGTGCATCAGGTAGGGCGACTGGTGCATCATGATGGGTGCTAAACATTAATCCTTGTTTGCGAACAGCTTGAGTGGGTGAAATAAAATCGGCACGGGGGTGACCTAGCACTGAATTTACATGCCAGTCGCCCCAATAAAACGTATGCATTGGGAAGAGCGATGGAAATATGCCTAATTCTTTAAGACGATTTACCTGATCTTGACGAATTGTTTGACCATGAATGAGTACTGGGCGGCGATCTTTTTTGCCGAGCTTGTTATTGGCACTTTCAACGGCATTTAAAAACTGCTCAATGGCGGCATCACCATTTGCATGCGTCATTACCTGCCAGTCATTGGCAAAGGCCGTTTCAATATACTGATAAGCTTGCTCATTATTAAAAGTAGGGTAGCCTGCATAACCTTGCTCTTGGCCTTCGGGGGCTTTTAAGTATGGCTGAGATAACCAAGCGGTTTTACCTTGCGGTGAGCCATCAAAGTTAAGTTTTACACCCCCGATGCGAAAATGATTTGTGTAGGTGTTACTGTTATAGGCTGAGTCCATAAAACTGCTGCTGGTGGCCATATCGGCATAGGCAACTATATCAATCACGAATTTATCTGCCTTTGATGCTCTTACCATCGAGTCATAAGCTTCTTGGGTAGCACGTCCTTCTTGGGCCGTTGTGTAGCCGTATTTTGTATAGAGTTTTTGCCCTTCTTGCAGCATTAAATCTTGTAAATCAGGATCAACAGATTTCATCAGTTTAAACAGTAATCCAAAGTGCGCGTTTTCTTCAAGCACCCCATTGGGCTCTTGTGAGTTTGTCATGCGACGAATTATCCCGCCATCAGGATTTTCTGTGTTTTCATCGAAGCCAGCCATGGCTAACGCTTTAGTGTTTGCCACACTTAAGTGCCCTGAGGTATGAATGATGATCACAGGCTTTTCAGTGCTAACTCGGTCTAAGTCCATTTTTGTAGGGTATCTATCAAGCTCAGCATCATCGTACCCAAATCCTAAGATAGCGCCGGTTTTTTCAATAAAAGTGGTGTAATCAGGGTTGTTCTGTGCAGCTGTGAGAATATTAACGATTTGCTCAACGCTGTTAGCATCACCATCTGGACTAGGTAATACATTGGCTACCATGGCTTGTAAGCCTACCGCGTACACATGACTGTGGCCATCTACAAAGCCAGGCATTAGGGTCTTGCCTTGTAAATCAATCAGCTTCGTTTTACCAAACTTATGCTCAAGGGCTTTAGTTTTATCACCCACAAAGATAATTTTGTCGCCTTGCGTTGCGATTGCTTGCGCATACTCTGGTTCATCGCCAGTCATTGTAAGAATATCACCACCATAATAAATGGTATCTGCTGCACTCACTTGCAGTGGAAGCGCTTCAGCTGTTTGTTCAGAGGTTTTATCGCAAGCCGTTAAGGCAAGCAATGAACATGCAATTGCGAGGTGATGTTTCATATAATCTTCCTTGAATTCTAAGTATTTCTAATAATATAGTCTGTTTACTCAGTTTGTGTTTTTATATTGGACTTAAATTTCATTAAAGTACAAGACAATAGCAGCGCCATCTAGGCTACTGCCATTATGAATGTTGATACCAATACCAAAGTTATCGAACCATGACGTCCATTTTCTGCTATCCCATAAAAAGCCAATACCGTATTCATAAAAGTGATCGGTCCCAAACGCTACCCGACTATCGCCGCCTAAATCGATACGTTGGCCTTTGATGTAAAAAGCTTGCTCAAAAACCCCGATTTTGAACATGTTAAATTTAGCTTTAATACCATTGAGTGTGCGCCATGTCTCAGGCGCCGCATTATTTATTCCATCAGGGTGAGAGAGTGCCCAGCCATAGTAATAATTAAAGTTAAGTTTGTACTCGTAATAGCCCCAATGCCTAGGTAAGCGATAGATCATGGTCGCATTAGGGTTTAACACCAGTGCATTACTATTGAGGTTGGTGTAAAGATTTTCAGCTAAAGGCTTAAAATTACGTCTAGACTCGGGAGAGTTGTACTCATAATCATTGTTGTAATGTAAGTAGTGAGTATTAAAACCAAATTGATATGACCATTTAGAGCCAAGTGCTTTTTCGGCATTAAAACCGATCATCCCGTTATACACTGTTTCTGAAATATAGTCGTCAGCCACATTATCAAAAAGCGAAATGAAATCTGATTGATTTAAATAGCTTACTTTGCTGGTCAGGCTTAGTTTGTGTTGATAAACAGGCTCATCAAGCTGCCAAGTGTAAGGAATACTGTAGAGTTTGAGTTCTTTTCTAAGCGCAATACTGTCTTCATCTTTGTTGGCATGTTGCGAGTCAAACAGTGTTTGTGGATCAAAATCACCAAAACCTAAGGTAATACTATCACCATCGGTTAAAACCAACGACGTGGCAAAGGCCGATTCGAGCTGCTTAGTCGGGTTTGCAAAAACCGCTGAGCAGATACAGAAAATAATAGGGGTATAAAAAATAAATTTAAATTTATAGCTATTTTTCATTAATAAAGCGGGAATCATTATTTTATGAATAATAATAGCCCATTTATTTCAAACTATGACTAGTTATTTAGAATTGATTTTTTGTCAATTATTCAAAATCACCAAATAACTAATGACAATGTCTGTCGGAAATTTCACAAGCTCATAAATTTAGGAAGATTCTGATTCGGATCACTCATCTTTTCATCTAATGTAAAACATAAATGCAGAGTTGATATTCTGACTTTTAAATCTACATATTATTGTATTTAAATCAATTCTGTGCCCGTTTAATTAGATTAAGAGAGTGCTTTATTTTGAACCATAAATACTTTTTAACTAAAAGTTCTAGTTGTTTTTCATGGGCTTTTATACTGATTCTTTTTTCTGGTGGCTCACTATTCAGTACAGATGGGCAAGCTAAAGAAAATAATTGGTATTTGTATGGCCAAATAGGCCACGCTTCGACTGATTTTAAGGCAGACGCTGTTAAAAATGAGCTTGTTGCACAGAGTGTCAATTATGAAAACTTATCAGTGAAAGATGCTGACGTAGGTTATCAACTAGGATTTGGATATCAGCTAGATTCTATATTTTCAGTCCAACTGGGTTATTTAGATTTTGGCGATAGAAATTTTCGTTTAACAGGAGAGGTGACTGATTTAGACAATTTTCATGATGTAATGCAAGCAACTTACCCTGAATCTGCAAAGGGGCCACACCTAGTTGTTTTAGCATCATGGCCTCTAACAAATGACCTATCACTAACAGGTAAACTTGGGTACCTTGATTGGCAACAAGATTACCAATACCAAATCAATACATCAGATGTTTTTAAAGCGAAACGCAGCGGCAATAGTGTAACTTTTGGCGGTGAAATCAGCTATTCAATATTTGAAAATACTCTACTTTTCTTAAGTTACGACCAAGCTAGGTTAGATGATTACTCAACGTCAATGTTTTCAATTGGCGCTAAGTATCAGTTTAACTAATCAACTCCAAATGTATGCAGGGGGCGTACATTTTTAATTATCTCAAGGAATAGCTGAGTCTACTTACTAAACCACTCATCGTGAATTAGCAAACAGCTTGAAGTTTCTACAGGATTAAAATGCCATGTTATCAACAATTATTAAATATTTATACTTAGTCGCACTTATTGCGCCCATGTCGATATTGGCTATGCCAATAACAATTATCGCTCCTAGTAAAACGTTTACGCTTGATGTAGAGCCCAGTGACAGTATTGGTACTCTACGACAATTAATAAGCGATGAAACGAGTATCCCGTATGACAGAGTGGTCATTACTCAAAGTGTTGAGGGCGGTACCGCTGTGTTAGATGATAACTATGTTTCTTTGTCAGATAGAAACATCAAAAAGAATGATACATTAACAGTTTCGAAATCGAATGCTGTGCCTAGCTTTTTTGCATCGACTGTATGGCAAGATCTTGGTGAATTAAGAAACAATACTGATACACTCGGTTCAAATATTGCTATTGATAAAAATAATAACCCTTTTGTGATATCCCACGACATATATAACCGAGTACTAGTATATCATTTTGTAGATGAATCATGGCAGTTATTGGGCGGAGAAGTCCTATCAAATGAAGGCGCATTTCAAACAGATATTGTTGTAGATGGTAATAATACAATATATGCCGCTTATGTTACTAAAAGAAATGAAACGAAGGTTGTTGTAAAAGCATTTGACGGAAATACTTGGAGGCAGCTTGGTTCTAGTCAATTGACTGGTTCTAGTATGAAATACGTAGACCTCAAAGTAGATGCAAACAATGTATTGCACATCGCATATAATGATCCAAAAGCTAAAGTTAAAAAGTGGGATGGCAGTAACTGGGTCGATGTAGGTGAAAGTATAAGTTATAGTTCAATTAAAAACCCTGAACTGGTTTTTAACTCACAAAATCAACTTCATATTACTTATACAAATGTGGGTCGAAATAAAAATACAACTCATGTGAAAAGATTTGATAATAATAGCTGGCGTTCATTAAGCCTCGAAGGTCTTCCTGATATTCAGACTCATTTCCCAAAACTTGCATTTGACAGTCATGATGTTCCCTACATCTCATTTATAGAGGACTTATTATCAAGATCCTCTGGGATCGTTAGAGTTTTTAAGTATAAAAATGAAAGTTGGGAAAGTGTTGGTGATACATCACAACTAAGTGCAATTCAATTTGCTTATTTATTAATTTCATCAAGAAATGAGCCATACATTGCTTTTAGTGAATTCAATACGAATGGCAAGGGTCAGTTGTATACATATCAAAGCGAGAGTTGGCAGTTAGTCGGTCAAATCACGCCTGAAGGAAAAAATTATTATGGAATACGAATGGATGCAAAATTCGATAGTAATGATACTTTCTATGCAGTTGATAATACAAGTGAAGTCAGCCGACCTTTTGCAGTTAAGAAAGAGTATGCTTTTTTTGGGAATTACAGTAAAACCATCCAAGAGGGCAGTGCTAGTGAGTTTTTATTTAGAAACGTTACCGTATCAGATACAGATTTAGATGATGTTACATTATCAATCATAATCTCTAATCCTGAATTTGGAACACTATCGGGGACAGCCAGTGGTGGCTCATCTCTTAATTACGATGAAAATACAGGTACTTTAACACTCGCTGGCTCACTCTCAGACATTAATGCGTCGCTTGAATCAATTAAATTAACACCTGCTTCAAATGGTGCTGGTGAGTTTACGCTTACTTTTTCCGTATCTGATGGTATTGAAAGCAGTTCAAATGTTATCGGTAATTACACTGTTACTGCAATTAATAAAGCGCCGTCTATTAGCACTAATAAAGGCCTTTCAATCGATGAGGGTGCTGTAAAAGTAATTTCTGCGCTTGACTTATCCTCTACAGATGCCGATGACTCTGGTACAGGACTTATATTTACGCTTAAATCTGTGCCAAGTAATGGTAGTTTATTTGTTGATGCCAATGATAACGGCAGCTTAGACTCAGGCGAAGCGCTTGCTGTAAATGGTACATTTACCCAGCAAACGCTGGATGATTCAAACCTTTATTACAAACACAATGGCTCAGAGACTACCTCTGATAGCTTTACATTTGACCTAGCCGATGGCTTGGAAGATGGTGTTGAACCAGTTACCAATCAAAACTTTGCTATTTCTGTCTCTTTAATAAATGATGCCCCTGTAATGTCAAAAGGTCCTAGTTGGGATTATATTGGAAAGGCTCACTTTTCTGAAAATAGCTTAAGGATAATCAGGCAAGCATCAGATAGTGTTGGTAATAAATACGTAGCTTATACAAATCAGGTTAATAGTATAGAAAAAATTTGGGTTATGAAGCATGATGGTGCGCAATGGCATCATTTAGGTGGCGCAGAAGTTGCTCAGGTTGCAATTAGCTCACCTTTAAGCTTTGCGGTTGATAATATCAATAATATTCCTTACGTCGCGTATACTGAGGTCAGTGGGAAAACAGTTGTTAAAAAGTTTGAGGATAACTCTTGGCAGCTATTAGGCGGTCAACCAATTAGTGAAGATGCTTTACATCCTTCAATTATTTTCGACAACAATAATACACTTCATATTGTTTATCAGGATATGAGTGTAGATAATTTCACAATTCATCTTCAAAAGTGGGATGGTAATAACTGGTTAACTGTTGCTTATGAGACAGCTGAAAAAACGAACTTTTATTCAATAAAGCTTGCATTTGATGGTAATAATACACCTTATATCGCATACTCGGAAAATGGGTATGAATCATACTTTTTCATTAAGAAGCTGATTGGTAATACTTGGGAGCATGTTGGACCAGCTAAAGTTGAAACACGTATTCAGTTTTTTGATTTGCTATTTAAAGGTAATATTCCTTACATCGCGATTGCTAACTCTTCACGAGAACTATCTGTTAAGAAGTTCAATGGAACTGAGTGGGTATTAGCTGGCAATAGTAGACCAACGACCGAAAAAGCTTATGGACCAGATATCGCCTTAAATAGTGATGGTAAGCTTTATATTGCATATATAAATGATGCTGGTTACCCCACCTACAAACTAGTCGTTAAGGAGTTAAATGAAGACCAGTGGTTTAATGTAGCAGATTATGACTTTTCAGATAAAGTATACTCTGCTCCTGCATTAGAAGTTTATAATAATACCCCAGTTGTGGCTTTCAATGATGGGAATAATGACAGCCGCGCTACGATGATGGAGTATTCTTCATCTGTGTTTAACAAGTTCACACTTACAGTCAGTGAAGACAGCGACGCGAGCTTACTATTCGATAATTATCAAATCACCGATGAAGAAGGTGATGATGTTACCCTGACAATTACACTTGCTAATAACACATCTGGCTTACTAGCAGGCGCGGCGAGTGGTAGTGCCGTCGTTAATTATAATAATGACAATGCGACACTAACAGTCAGTGGATCCCTCGCGGATGTCACCACTACACTTGCAAATTTATCATTTAAACCAGCGGCTAATTTTTCTGGCTCACTGGGTATTACATTTAACTTAACTGATGGCAGCAATAGTATAACGCCAGTGAATGGCACGATTACGGTGACTGGTGTAAATGACGCGCCGAGCATTTCATCAATTGCGGTTACTCAAGCAACAGAAGATACGCTTTATTCGTATCAACTAACAGTATCTGATGCTGATAAAGACGATACATTTACATACAGAGCGACCCAATTACCAAGTTGGTTATCGCTAAACCCATCCGGTCTACTAGCGGGTACACCAACTAATGATGATGTAGGTGATCATACGGTGACTATATCAGTGACCGATCAGGCAAATGCAAGTGACATTCAATCATTCACGATTTCGGTTGAAAACGTGAATGACAAGCCTGTGATTTCTTCCACGCCGATTAGAGCAGCAACACAAGACCAGCAATACAGCTACACCCTTGTTGCGAGCGATATCGATAAAGGCGATACGTTGACTTATACAGCAACGAAGATCCCTGGATGGTTAGGCTTTACAAGGTCTACGGGCGAACTGTATGGTACCCCAAATAAGCATACCATTGGTACATATGCCATTACTTTAACTGTTACTGACAGTACTGGCGCATCTGTTTCGCAATCATTCTCTATTACGGTTGAAAATGTGAATGACGCGCCGGAAATTTCTTCTGTGCCAATCACATCGGCAACCGAAGACAGTTTTTATAGTTACACGTTAACAGCAAAGGATGCTGACAAAGGTGATACCCTAACGTATGCGGCAACGAAGCTCCCTAATTGGTTGACGATCAACCCATCAACGGGCGTACTTTCTGGAACACCAAGCAATGATGATGTGGGTGAGCATGCTGTGATTTTGAGCGTCAAAGACGGTGCTAATGCACTTGATACTCAATCATTCACTATCTCGGTTGTAAACGTGAATGACGAGCCGGTGATTTCTTCAACGCCAATTACAGTGGCAACGGAGGATAATCGTTATATCTATACTTTGAATGCAAGCGATGTCGATAAAGATGATACCTTGAAGTATGGAGCAACAAACTACCCTGACTGGATGGTGTTTAACCGTTCAACAGGTGTGCTTACTGGTACGCCTCGCAATGATGATGTCGGTGTGCACTCTGTGACGCTAACCGTCACTGACAGTGCCAATGCAACGGTTGAGCAAACTTTCACTATTACAGTTGAGAACGTGAATGACGTACCTGATGTGCAAAATGACATCGCCAGTGTTGATGAAGATAATAGTGTTGCGATTGATATTCTTGCCAATGACAGTGATGTCGATAGTAAGCTAAACCCAGCAAGCGTGATGATTGTTACACCGCCAACACAAGGTCAAACTAGCTTGAATACGGCAAATGGTGTGATCACTTATACGCCGAATGAGAATATTAACGGGACCGATACATTTAGCTATACAGTCGATGACATAGAGCATGGCCGTTCAGATGTGGCGACGGTGACCATTACTATTAATCCTGTTAATGACGCGCCTCTTGCAAATAGCGATAGCGCGATGACCGAAGAAGACATGGCCATTGAAATTGATGTTGCAATAAACGATGCTGATATTGACGAAGGAGACTCACTCGACTTATCAAGCTTAGTAGTCGTTTCTGCACCTGAAAATGGTCAAGCAAATGTTCAAAACGAGCGCATTGTTTACACGCCTGCGTCTAACTTTAATGGTAGCGATACATTTACGTATCGTATTGCAGATAAAGCAGGTGCAGTGTCAAATATTGCACGTGTTTTAGTGACTATCGGTGAAGTTAATGATGCACCAGTGGCGACCAATGATTTAGGTGTACTTGATGAAGATACATCAATTGAGTTGTCTATTCTTGACAACGATATTGATGTTGATAGTGAGTTGCTTACAGAGAATGTGACGATAACGCAAGCTCCTAAGCATGGCGAGCTAACTGTCAATAAAGAGTTAAGCACAATCCGCTTTACACCACATTCAGATTTCTTTGGTACTGATAGCTTTGAATATAGTGTCAAAGATGAGCAGTCTTTAATGTCAAATATTGCGACAGTCACTTTAACGGTAAATAGTGTGAATGATGCGCCAGTTGCACAAAATGACACCGCCGTATTACTTGAAGACACATCTCATAATATCAATGTGTTAGGTAACGATAGCGATGTTGATGGCACCCTTGATAAGACGAGTCTAGAAGTTGTTACACAGCCTGAACACGGTAATGTACAAGTGAACAATGGCGTGCTCAGTTACACACCAGATAGTAATAGTTATGGAGCAGACACATTTACTTATCGTGTTAAAGACGATTTAGGCCTTTGGTCAAACCATGCAGAGGTGTTCATTACGGTGACAGCTGTTAACGATGCACCATTGGCAAATAATGATGTGATCCAGACCAATGAAGATGAGAGCGTGATTATTGATGTGACGCAGAATGATTCAGACATTGATGGTCACCTTGATGAGGATTCAGTGAATATTGTAACAAACCCTGCATTTGGTCATATTACCAATAATGTAGATGGTACAGTTACTTATACGCCTATTAGCAATTATGTGGGCTTTGATTCATTTACTTACTCTGTACTTGATAATGAAGGTGCACAGTCAAATACAGCCTCAGTGACCATCACCGTGTTAGCAGTCAATGATGCGCCTGTTATTGAATCTCACCCAGTCACGTCGGCTACACAAGATGAAGCGTATAGTTATGTTGTTACTGTTAAAGATATAGACAGTGCAGATAGCTATAAGTTAAGTGCGCTAGAGCTGCCAAGTTGGCTTGATTTTGACCCTACAACAGGCGAGCTAAGCGGTACGCCGAGTAATGATGATGTAGGTACTCATAGTATCAACTTAGTTGCCACTGATGCAGGAGGATTAACCGATACTCAAACCTTTGCTATCACAGTGGCCGATGTTAACGATGAAGCCACGGGCGGGATCAGTATTACTGGTGAAGCAAAAGAAGGTGAAACCTTAGCTGTTGAGTCGACAATCGAAGACCTAGATGGCGTAGGTGAATTTACCTATCAATGGATGCGTAACGGCGAAATCATTACTGGTGCAACGCTTGCAGAGTACATGCTAACCGAAGCTGATATTGGCGCGACAATCACAGTTGTTGTAACCTATGTTGATGGCCATGGTAATACAGAAACCTTTACCTCAGATGCAACCAGTGTTGTCATTATCGCAAATGTTGCACCGGTTACCCATGACGAACAGTTCAGCATGGATGAAGATGAAAGCATTACCTTTTCGCTAAACTATTTCGACGAAAACGGTGATGAGCTTACGCTTAATCTTGTGACACCTGTGAGTAATGGTACATTGTTAATGGATGCAAACCATCTGGTGTATCAACCAAACGCTGACTTCAATGGTACTGATAGTTTCAGTTACACCGTATCGGATGGCATGCTGAACTCTAATATTGCGACAGTAACTATTGTCGTTAACGCAATCAATGATGCGCCAGTGTCTATGCCAGATAACTTTACCGTCAATGCGGATTTAAATGAGTATGTGGTGCTTGATGTGCTCGCAAACGATATTGATGTTGACGGTGATGAACTTACTCTTGTTAAGGCAACCGTGAGTGCTGGCACGATCCGCATTGTCGATAACAAACTAGAGTACTTAGCCCCAGTTGGCTTGAATGCTGATGTTGTAATTACTTATCAAATTAAAGATTCAAATGGTGAAGTGGTTGAAGTCACATTGGTGGTATCTGTTGTGTCTACGGCAGCTGAAATTACGATTACAGCACCAGAAGACAAAACAATTGCATCTAAAGGTCTTTTCACCAAAGTGAATATGGGCACTGCTATTGCGAAGGATGCACTGGGTAACCCAGTTCGTGTCACCGCAAGCTCAAAAGGTTTCTTTGCACCGGGGACTCACACTGTGATTTGGAGCGCCGGGGAAGGCGATGATCAAGTTTCTGCAACGCAGTTAATCAATGTTATTCCTCAGGTTAACTTTAGTAAAAATCAAACTGCAACTGAGGGGACGGCCGTTTCTATTAAAGCAATTCTCAATGGTGATGCCGTTAACTACCCAGTGGTTGTGCCATATACAGTATCTGGAGATGCGCTAGAGGGTGCAGACCATGACCTAGTTGAAGGTGAATTTAGATTTGAAAAAGGGCAACGTGAAGCGAGTCTGATTGTTAACGTGTCATCTGATGACATTGATGAGAGGTCTGAAACACTGGTTCTTCAGTTTTCAACGCCTGAGAATGCTGTTGTCGGTCCATTAGGTGAGCATACTCTTACCATCGAAGAGGGGAATGTTGCGCCAAGCATTGAGGTCTTTGCAAATCAGCAAGGGATAGTGACGCGAATCATAAATAGACAAGGTGGTGATGTAACGTTAACGACACTAGTAACGGATGCAAACCTAACCGATACACACATATATGGTTGGTTAACGTCTGATAGTGCCATTGTCGATACTGACAGTGTTGAAGAGAGTTTTACTTTTGATCCACAACTTCTTGAGCTAGGGACGTATCAATTTGAAGTCGGCGTGTTTGACGGACAACAAGCGGGTTCTTCACTATTAGAACTGACTATTGTTGATTCAATGCCTCAATTATCTTCTGAAGATACTGACTTTGATGGTATTCCTGATAATGAAGAAGGTTACGGGGATGCTGATAATGATGGCATACCTGATTATTTAGATGCTGATTCGTTAGCGCTCAACGTTGTACAAGAAAAACTGAACGAAAGTGAATTTTTCTTAATGGAAACCGAGCCAGGTTTGCAACTTAGCCTAGGTCATGTAGCGTTTGTAGCACATGGCACCAATACCGGAGTGTCAGTGCAAGAAGTATTGCATTACGGAAATTATGGTTCAGGTGCCACAGCAGATGCTGGATTTGATTATGCTAGCGGAGTCTTTGACTTTAACGTTAGCCAAATCCCCGTAGCGGGTCAGTCAGTCGGCATTGTTATAGCTCAGTTTGCACCTATTCCGAGCAATGCTGTATATCGTAAGCTAATGCATACCGGATGGACTGAGTTTGTCGTAGATAGTCGCAATAGTATTGCATCAGCACCTGGTGCAGAAGGCTTCTGTCCACCACCACATGATGCTCAGTATACCCAAGGATTAACTGAAGGACATTGGTGTGTTCAACTTACTATTGAAGACGGTGGCCCAAATGACGCCGACGGAAAAGTAAATCGTATCATCGAAGATCCAAGTGGTATTGCCAGTACAATGAGTACAAATACTCAACCGGTTGCTGAAGATGATATGGTTAGGGTTAAACGCAACATTAGTACATATCTTGATGTACTCTCGAATGACACAGATGCGAATGATGATTCGTTAATTCTGACATCCGCAGCAGTAGACATTGGTGAAGTAAGTATTGTTAATAATTTACTTTATTTTGTCCCGCAAGCAGAGCACCTAGGAATTGCAACGATTAGTTATAGCATTTCAGATAGTCAGGGAGGGGCTGATTTTGCGACAGTGATAGTTGACGTCGTAGCCAATGAAGCGCCGATGATAGATGCCATCATTGATGTTAGCACCGATGATCAAAGTCCAGTCACGATTGATATTTTGGCAAATGTGACAGATGAAGATAATAATGACTTCACTATAATTTCAGCCACAGCAGAGAATGGCAGTGTGGTCATTAACGATGATGGGACGATTACCTATACTCCAAATGCAGGTTTTGAAGGTACTGACACAGTCACCTTTGTTATCTCAGATGGTGATGGCGGAACAACACAAGGACAATTTAATGTGGTTGTTAAAGCGTATAAGCAGGTGAGTGTAGAACATAAAACCAGTGGCGGTGGTACGCTGCCAATGAGCTTAATCTTGTTATTATTCGCATTGACAATGATAAGACGCAGTTATTATCGAACATATCGATAAACATTAAAAAGCCAAGCTTCAAAGCTTGGCTTTTTTACACCTTTAAGAAGCGCTTTAAGGCTGATAGTAAATCGGTGATTCAGGGCCAACTGGGAAACCCAGAACAAATACCCATAAGTAGAATAACGCGACCCAACCAACAAAGAAGATCATGCTGTAAGGAAGCATGGTCGCAACCAATGTACCAATCCCCATGTCTTTCTTATACTTAGTCGCAACAGCCAGTATCAAACCAAAGTAACTCATCATCGGGGTGATAAGGTTAGTAACCGAGTCACCAATTCGGTACGCCGCTTGAATAGTCTCTGGCGCATAGCCGATTAGCATTAACATTGGTACGAAGATGGGGGCCGTTACAGCCCATTGTGCAGATGAAGAACCTAAGCTTAAGTTTACTAATGCACACATTAAAATGAATAGCACAAATACTTCAGGGCCAGTTAGGTTTAATGCTTGTAAAAGAGCAGCACCGTTAATGGCTAAAATTGTGCCTAGGTTGGTCCACTTAAAGAAGGCAACGAACTGTGCTGCAAAGAAAACCAGCACAATGTACATACCCATCGAGCTCATACTTTTACTCATGGCATCGATGACATCTTTATCGTTTTTCATGGTGCCAACAACGCGGCCGTAAACAAAACCCGGAATACCAAAAGTCACAAAGATAAATACCACAATGCCTTTTAAAAATGGTGAATGTGCCACAAGGCCTGTTTCTGGATTACGTAAAATGCCGTCTTCAGGAACAATTGTCCAAGCAAGTAATAGTGACACCACTAACAGTGAAACACCTGCCCATTTAAGGCCTGACTTTTCTTTATCGGTTAAACCGGCAATATCATTTTTAGGCAAATCGTTGCTTGCTTCATCAGGGTTGTACTTACCAAGGCGCGGCTCAACGATTTTCTCGGTAACAAACGTACCTAAAATGGCAATTAAAAATACCGAAATCATCATGAAATACCAGTTTGCTTCAGCGCCAACTTGATAATTTGGATCAATCATTTGTGCTGCTGGCGTGGTGATACCAGCAAGTAGCGGGTCAATGGTACCGAGTAATAAATTGGCACTGTAACCACCAGAAACACCGGCAAATGCCGCAGCAAGACCGGCAAGAGGGTGACGACCAAGGCTGTGGAATATCATGGCTGCTAATGGAATAAGTACGACGTAACCAAGCTCAGACGCCGTATTTGATAAAATCGCAGCAAACACCACCATAAAAGTAACTAAACGCTTAGATGCGCCCATTACCATGCCACGCATAGCAGCAGAGAGTAAACCTGAGTGTTCTGCAACACTTACACCTAATAAAGCGACTAATACCGTACCAAGTGGTGCAAAGCTGGTGAAGTTCGTAACAAGGCCAGTAACGATACGCTGCAGGCCTTCGGCACTAAGTAGGCTGACAACTTCAATAACACCATCTGGGTCACGACCCGCAGCGCCTTCAGGGCGTGGGTCGATAGCGCTTAAACCATACCAATCGGCAATGCCGCTAAAAACGATAATAGCAACGCAGAACATTGCAAATAAAGTGATAGGGTGGGGGAGCATATTACCCAAAAATTCAACGGTTGCTAAAAATCGGTTAAACAACCCATTATTGCCACCTTCATGGGTGTTGTGAGAGTTTATAGTTTTTGACATGTCCAGTTCTCGTTATTTCAAAATGGCGCTAACCTAGCATTTTTTACCGGACAGATCATGTTTTAGCGGTGGGAGAACTAATAGGTACGTTCCAAAATGCCCTTGTACAGCAAGGGATAGCGGCGCAAACGTTTGCCAATGTAATCATCGGCTAGAATTTGCGCACAGATTTGCTCTACATCGTTACTTGCTTCAAATACCCAATCAAAACGCTCAATAGCAAGCAAAAAGCCACGCTTGAGGAACTGTTGTTCACGATAGTAACTAAGGTTTTCGCGAATGATATCTAACTTAGCTGGGTTAGATTTTAGCTCATTAATAACTTGGTTAATAAACGCTTGCTGTTGCTTTGACTCAGCTTTTACCCGTCGTTTCATTACTTCTTTACAGTTCCTTATCAGCGATATAAAGCACTTTCTTTAAAAAGTCCTCTTTGTTCTTTTCATGCTGATAGTCAAGGTGATAGGTATTATGAAAGCCAAAGCGTAGTAACACGCCACTGCCTTTTAGATAGACCGTATAACCATCGATATCCGAAAAAGCGCAAATACCCTCATAAAGCTTTCCATCTTCATGATCTTCACCGTGTTGAATGATTTTTTCATACACTGAGAGGATCAATTTACCGTCTAGTTCATTTTTCATGATGACTCCTTTTTGAAGTAATACGTTTCAGATCTATAAAAAGTTTAGTGCTATTTTATGTAGGTATTAATTGTGTTGTTGTATTTTTAAAACCTTACTTTGCGATAAATCACTAAAATCACATTTAGATAGCAGATGTCGAAAATTTACAATATTTTCTCTTACCTTAAACTTAAGATAGATTTTATTTGAGGGACACACAATGAAATATAAGTTTATACCCCTGATACTACTAACAGGCTTGTTGCTTGTAAGCAAAAGCATATCAGCAAATACAGCTCCCCTGATGTTAGAAAATGAAGCGGGGAAAATAGTTAAACTTGACAGTTACTTAGGAAAAAAACCTGTTTACTTAAAGTTTTGGGCGACTTGGTGCAAGCCATGTATGGA
This sequence comes from Pseudoalteromonas sp. bablab_jr010, assembly GCF_016464105.1. Lineage (NCBI taxonomy): Bacteria > Pseudomonadati > Pseudomonadota > Gammaproteobacteria > Alteromonadales > Pseudoalteromonadaceae > Pseudoalteromonas > Pseudoalteromonas sp. bablab_jr010. Next base: position 66,591 of record NZ_JACDWV010000058.1, read on the forward strand.
GCAAATGCCACATTTTCAGCATGCATATGAGAAGTATGGCGATAAAATTCAATTTGTGGCTATTAATATTGACCTCAATGATGATGCACACGCTGTTGCTAAGGTTAAAGAACGTTTTTCACTCACTATGCCACTATTTACTGATCACACAGCCCAGGTTGCTAAACATTATGAATTTATGGGCACCCCGTTTCATGTGTTGATCGACAGTGATAAAAAGGTGATTTTTCAAGGCCACGAAGCTGATAAACCGCTTGATAACACATTACGTTTGTTATCACACAATGGCAAAGTTGATGAAGCGCGCTTATTAAACGAAAAGCAAGGCCAAGCCACTCCTTTGCTTATTCCGAACAAAGGAAAAAAAGCCGTATTATTTACCGCAACATGGTGCGACTGGTACTTAGCCGACACTCGCCCTGCAATGGCAAAACAGTGTGAATTAGCACAGCAACATGTTAATCAGTTGGCAGAGCAAGGAGTTGATGTCGAGGTTAAAGTGAGTCAACTGTGGACCGATCAAAGTGCTGTACAAGAATATGTTGATAAATTCTCTGCAACCATGCCAGTTTCAATCGATTATGGTAATGATTTATTTATCGAAAATGGCATTAATTCGGTACCCAGTTTACTTCTCTACAACGACGGAAAATTAGTCTCTAAAAAAGCTAAATTTTAATTAAAACAGCGTAATTTTGCTTTGTAATTATGCAAATTTAGCCTATGCTCTAGGCTCATTACACAGTGAGCCTAGAGCATGATAGATAAGGCATTATTAGCAAAAACACGCGAGTTATCTGACCGATTAATCGCACTGCAAACACCCATTCGTATCCTTGATGCGATTAATTGGGATAAACAAATCAAAGAAGAGTTTTTTAAGCATAAGTGCCAAAAGAACCCAACAGTTGATCAAGCCTATTACCAACAGCGTGACCTTGGTTTTGTACCAAGTGAGTTACGTCGTGCGTTTTCTGATTTAAATCGCGATATCATCAGCCAGCTAGGGCAATTAAACCCAATTGCGCAATATATGAGCAAGATGTGTACTGAATATAAAACCGTACTCAGTATGATTGAATATCGTGGTACTCCTGAATTTCATGATTTGTCTGTTGAGTTGTTTGGTCATCCAAAAGATTTATTCCATGCTGGAGAGCCTTCACTTTCTGAACTTGCAACCATGCTTGAGCAGCCGCTAAAAAGCATGCTTGATGCTGATATCTTGCCTGATGATCCAAAAAACATTGATGCAGAAGATGCAGTAAAAATTTTAGCATCACAAGTAGCTCAAACGATGCCAGGCATCGACGTTGAGGTTATTCTGAGTGATGGTATTGTGAGTGATGCTGCGGCAGGTGCAAATAATATTAAACTTAATCAAGATGTTAAATTCTCTCAAAGAGAGCTAGATATTCTTGAGGTGCATGAAGGTTGGATCCATGTTGGGACCACGCAAAATGGTCTTGCACAGCCATATTTAACTTGCTTAAGTAAAGGCACTCCGAGCTCTACGGTCACCCAAGAAGGTCTTGCTGTCTTGACCGAAATTATTACCTTAAAGTCAACGCCACGACGTTTAGCAAAATTAGTGAACCGTATTCAAGGTATTACTAAAGTCATTGATGGCGCAGAATTTGTTGATATTTATCGTGATTATGTAGCGCAAGGGTTGAGTAAAGACGAAAGCTATACACTTACTCAACGCGTGTTTAGAGGCAGCACAGCAACAGGCTTACCTTTTACCAAAGATATCGCCTACATCAAAGGTTTCGTGTTGGTGTATAACCTTATTCGGGTTGCCATTCAATTAGGCCGAATTGATCAATTGCACTTATTATTAGTCGGTAAAATCTCAATTGATGATTTCAGGCTGATATCGCAATTACATGATTTAGGTGTGATTGAAGACCCTAAATTTATACCACCACACTTTAAAGACTTACGAGGCCTAGCAACGTGGCTAAGCTTTGGCCGTTTTATTGGTAACTTGTCGTTTGAACAATTAGAAAACGACTACAAACCACTGTTTCTTTAAGCAAAAAAAATGCAGCTGGAATGAGCAGCTGCATTTTAAGAGTTAAAGCATGTTGCCTTACATGCTTTTAGTCGAGGAAACGATTAACCGGTGAGTGCGTCAACCTGCACTACATCATTCAGTACGATAACTTCTGCACGTTTGAAGAAGTTAAAATCTGTTGCAGTTGCTAATGTGTAAGCACCCATCATACGGCTGATGATTAAATCGCCATTGTTTAATTTTGGTAGCATGATTGATTCACTTACTACGTCGATGCTATCGCAAGTCGGGCCTGCTAACACGGACTCAACACGTTCGTTTGATTGTTTGAACGAGTCGATAGGGTATGAAGCTTCATCGAACAATAAACCACTGAATGATCCATAAATACCATCATCTAAATAGTACCAAGGCTTACCATCACGCACTGCTTGACCCATGACCGATGCAACACTGGTAACCGCACTGGCTACAATAAAGCGACCTGGTTCAGCAATTACGCGAACTGTCTCTGGTAACTGTGCTAAGGCATCATTGATTGGCGCACAAAATTCCTCAATTGGCAGCACGTCTTTGTGGTAAGGCACAGGGAAGCCACCGCCAATATCAAGCGTACTAAGCGCAGGTAATCCTAATGCGGTTACGTCGTTAATCACTTGATTACATGCAGCAATGGCATTGACATATTTAGCTGGGCTTGCTGTTTGCGAGCCAACATGGAACGACAACCCTTTAATACGAATACCTAATTGTTGCGCGTAGCTAATGATTTCAATAGCCATTGCTGGGCTACAACCAAATTTTTTCGATAAATCAGCGAATGCTTCCGCATTACGAAAACTTAAGCGAACAAGTAACTCAACCTGGTCTTTGTATGCAATGAACTTTTCTAATTCGTTGATGTTATCAACCACAAACACATTACAACCGTATTCAAGTGCATCACGAATATCACGATCACGTTTGATTGGGTGCGTGTGAATAGTACGATCACTTGGTACGCCTTGGCTGGCGACTAAGTCAACTTCACCGCTGGTTGCTAAATCAAAGCTGGCGCCTTCTTCTAAAAGCGTACGAACAACCGCAGGATGAGGAAGTGGCTTTAATGCAAAGTGTAAAACAACGCCAGGCAAAGCACGGCTTAATGCACGGTATTGATGACGAACAGATTCACAATCAAGCACCATTAATGGCGCGCCATGTTGCTGAACAAGCTGCTCAATAAATTGGTTTGAAGGTTGTGCTACTGGTTCGTTTGCAGCAACCGACGCTGCAGGTACTTTGATTGTTAAATCTTGTGTAAGTGTTGAAATAGCCATTTTACTCTCCGGCAATTAAGCAACTGCTCGGAAAAAAATGGAAGTCCGAGTCAGTTGAGTGTTATTTAGCGCACAGTTTGTTCTGTGCAATCAAATACACTCTTGGATAGTTGCTCTATCGCCTTGCTACAAACAGGGTTTGTAATGTACTCGGATTGGCTATCATCAAGAAGCGGCGAGATAATAGATCTGCGCTTTTATTTGCGCAAGTGTTTTTTGATAATATTTTGAGTTATTTTTATGCAAAAGTTAGAGGCTGCTTAGTCGTTTTGAAAGAGTATTCCATATTCGTTTGTGTAAATTTTAAGCATTGCTTCTGCGTCGCTAGGATCGTTCATTTGCTGGTGGAGTTCTTTGATATAAGCAGCCATTTCTACCTTTTGCATATAATCATTTATAAGCGACATAGCTCGATAACCTTCTGTGTTTTTACTACATGTAAAAAAGCCATTTATAAATTCTGGGTATTCAGCAATACGTCTTGATGTGAGTTGGTTTAATTCATGAGCTGGAATGTGTACATCAAGTGTTTGTTTGTATGCAACGATGTAGTCAATACGTTTGCTGAAAAGTAGGCGGCTTAATTGCAAAAAAGCATTTTCACCGTAAATCGTTGCGACATTGAATTTTTTATCAGCGAAAATGCTATCAAGTTCGCGGTAACTAGTTGAGCCAACAATCCCAAAGCTAGCTTTGCTTTTTAATAGCTCTGTAACAGAAACAGGCTCCGAACCTGACTTTAAGGTACTTTTAAGGGCGTATAAACGACGCTGTACATGCATGTACGTGGGTATCGTCGAAAATATCATAGCTTTCGATCGATTTTGGGTTTTGATGGCATTGTAAGTGCAACTAGCTTCGTTACCAGATAAGCGTTTTAATAACCGAGCATGATTTGTTATTTCGACATCTATATCGAATTCATCTGCAAGGGCTGGTTTGATTACAGCATTTAGGTGACGGTTGACACTATTTTTGTCAAATTCATTAGCAAAATATGCATGAGACAGAATTGTTAGCTTAGGCTTTTCTGTTGCCGTAGCAGTGTTTAGAGTAAATAAAATTACGATAAACCCAATTAGCCTCATACATAAACTCTTTTTAGTTATCGAGCATTGGTGCTCTCAAATATTTTGTCAGCTGATGCTGCAACAAAACCAGTGTATAGCTCACCATCTGGTTTTGCGTAGCGCAAAGCAAACTCATAAAAACAACTTGGTACGGCAACAACACCATCGCTAAATTCAACTTCGCTGTCATCAGCAAGGGTTGAAGATTGCTCGAGTAATACCTCTGGTGAACCTTTGATTTCGCCGCCAGATGTATTTAGCGCAAAACCCGCATCTTTAAGTGCTTGGTTTACACTTTCGATATCATCGAATTTAGCCAACTCATTGATGCTCACCGTAAAGTGATTAGCACGGTAACCCCATGCTGACATCCATGCTGCATATTCACTTTCTGCGAGCAGTTTTTTGTAAGTGTCTGAACTTACTTGCCAGTGCGTACCAGAATACAAGAAATTATCGGCTGTAACAGCGTTTTCGTCAATCTGTGCAACCATGTCGTTGACAATTGTTTGCAGCTCTTCTGAACATTGCTCAACAAGTAATTCAGAAATGAAAACTTTAGGTTGCTTAGGATCTGAGTGTTCGAAGTGCTTTGCGTATAGTTTTTTCGCTTCGAAGTGGTACTCGCCGCATTCTTTGTAGCCAACTGCTAAAAAGTGCGCTGCTAGTTTTTCTAAACCGATTTTTTCATGGTTAAAAGTACGTAAAGCAATGTGATCGTTAATCACGTCATCTTTTTGTGTTGAGCCAAGTAACTCATGTACTTTTACCGCCGATGGCGTAACTGATAAATAGTTGTCCCATAGGTTTTCAAATAGGGCGTTTACATCTGTGTGCATGTTTAATTCCTTCAATTAAGGCGGCGAGGCCGCCAAACAATTATTCAATAATTAAGCCCGGCGCAAGGGTCTGTGGTAAGTTAACTTTTTCGGCTTCAACAGAAGCAACAGGGTATGCACAGTAGTCAGCAGCGTAATAAGCGCTCGCTCTGTGGTTACCACTGGCACCAATACCACCAAATGGTGCAGCGCTAGATGCGCCTGTAATTGGTCGGTTCCAGTTAACAATACCGGCACGAATACGTTTTAAGAAATGCTGGTAGTCATCGCTATCATCACTTAATAAACCAGCAGATAAACCAAATGAGGTGTTATTTGCTTCATTAATCGCGCTATCGAAATCTGTGTAGCGATAAACTTTGATAAGAGGACCAAAGTGCTCTTCATCAGGCATATCTTTAACAGCCGTTACATCAATAATACCAGGGCTTACAAAACCAGTGCCCGGCTCAAGATGCTTAAGTTCGACAAGAGAGGTTGCTCCCATATCAAGTAACTGCTGCTGAGCTGCAACCATACCTAGTGCTGCTTTTTCGCTGATCATTGCACCCATAAATGGTTGATCTTCGCTAAAGCTGTCGGCGACTTTAATTTGTTTTGTTGCAGCAATTAATTTTTCTAAAATTGCATCACCATTTGCCGAGTTCTCGATAAATAAACGACGAGAACAGGTACAACGTTGGCCAGAGGTAATGAAACCAGACTGAATAATGTCGTGAACAGCCGCACTTACATCTGCGACATCTTTTACGATCAGTGGGTTATTACCACCCATTTCAAGCGCTAAAATTTTACCTGGGTGACCTGCAAATTGCTTATGTAATAGGTGACCTGTATTTGAGCTACCCGTAAAGAATAAGCCATCGATATCTTGGTGAGATGCCAAAGCAATACCTGTGTCAACTTCACCTTGAACAAGGTTGATGACACCGGCTGGTAAGCCTGCCTTTAGCCAAAGTTTTAAGGTGAACTCAGCAACATGAGGCGTTAGTTCTGACGGCTTAAATACAACGGTATTACCCGCTAAAATAGCTGGCACAATATGGCCATTTGGTAAGTGACCCGGGAAGTTATAAGGACCAAACACCGCAACAACACCATGTGGCTTATGACGAATAAACGCTTTAGCGCCAGGCATTGGGTTTTCTGTGGTACCCGTACGTTCGTTATAGGCTCTGATTGAAATGGCGATTTTACCCGTCATTGCACCTACTTCGGTACGTGTTTCCCAAAGCGGTTTACCTGTTTCGCGGGCAATGATCGTTGCAAATTCTTCGCTATGCTCTTTAAGCTCTGCTGCAAAGTTTTCAAGAATAACGATACGCTCTTCAAGAGTCATATCAGCCCAGCCTAGCTGCGCACTACGAGCTGCTTTTATTGCATCAGCGACTTGTTCAGCTGTGGCTGTTTTACCTTGCCAAACAACCTCGCCATTACTTGGGTTGATTGAACTAAAATCATGACCAAGGCCTGCTTGCCATTGGTTATCGATAAGTTGAGTTGTGACACTCATTTTAAACTCCTTAAGCGGTTACAAACGGAAAAACCGTGCTGCATCCCCTTGTTTTAATTTAAGTGCATCTGCCACTTCTTGGCTGACGATTAATGTGTGCTTAGCGTGGTTATAATGAGCATGCTTGGTGAATGTGGCTCTAAAATCATTCACGCCTTGGTTGCAAATAGCTAATGTATCTGAGCTTTGCTCATTGATATGCGCAAGCTCACCAATGCTGATAGGGCACACTTGTGACTCACGGACACTGCGAATATTGCCAAGCTTTGCTTCTACCGTTGGTCCTGCATCGAATAGGTCGACATAACCACGGTGCTCAAACCCTTCTTTTTCCAAAAGTTTAAGCGCAGGCTTGGTTTTTTCATGAACCTTACCAATCACAGCTTGTGCTTTTTTGCTCAGTAAGTTGGCATAAATAGGGTACTTCGGCATTAACTCGCTGATGAAGACTTTATCGCCTAAACCAACTAAATGGTCAGCCTGTGGGAACTCAATGCTAAAAAAGTGTTCTTGTAACCACTGCCAAAAAGGTGAATGGCCATCTTCATCACTTACACCACGCATTTCTGCGATGATGGTGTCAGCAAAGCGCTCGCTATGCTGGGCCATAAATAAAAAGCGAGAACGCGATAAAAAGCGACCTGTTAAACCTTTGCGGTTTTGCTCACGTAAGAACAAGGTACAAATTTCAGAGCAACCAGTGTAGTCATTACACATACTCAGAATATCAACCGTGTTATATACATTGAGAGTAGGTGAATGGTGAACAGTTTTACCTTGGTGGTAATGATATAAAGGAACCGACATTCCTACAGCAGCTTCGATAGCCGTTGTGCCGATAACATCACCCGTTTTACTGTCTTCTAAAACAAATAAATAGGTTTCGTCTTGTGGTTCATTAATGTCTTTTGCAAAACTGCGTTCTGCGCGTTCAATTTTTTCTTGTAGTAAATTGTCGTCAACTGGTAACGAGGTAAAACCATGACCAGATTCAACAGCAATTTGTTTTAACGCAGCAAAATCATTTGCTGTTATAGGACGTAATACTTGCATTAAGTGCACTCCAATGGCGCATGCTTTAAGCATGCGCCAACTAGGATTAACCGTTTACAACGTCTGCAACCGCTTTTTCAAAGCGAGCTAACCCTTCTTTGATATCCTCTAGAGGAATAACTAAAGATGGCGTAAAGCGCACAACGTTTGTACCAGCAACAAGGCTCATTAAACCGTGCTTAGTGCTTGCTACTAGGAAATCACGTGCACGGCCTTCAAATTTGCTGTTAAGAACTGCACCTAATAATAGACCTTTACCACGTACTTCACTAAATACGTCGTATTTTTCGTTGATTGCAGCAAAGCCATCGCGTAACAGCTGTTCGCGCTCTTTAACACCGGCTAGTACTTCTGCTGTGTTAACAGTATCAAAAGCAGCTTCAGCTACCGCACATGCAAGTGGGTTACCGCCGTAAGTAGAACCATGTGTACCTACTTTTAAATGCGCTGCAATGCTTGCTGTTGTGATCATCGCACCAATTGGGAAACCACCGCCTAACGCTTTTGCTGTTGTTAGGATATCTGGTGTTACATCTAAGCCTTGGTATGCATATAAATCACCTGTACGGCCAACACCTGTTTGTACTTCATCAAAAATAAGTAAAGCATTGTGTTTATCACATAATGCGCGAACACCTTTGATAAAATCGCTCGTTGGCGAAATGATACCGCCTTCACCTTGTAGTGGTTCCATCATTACGGCACAGGTGTTGTCACTGATAAGTGCTTCAAACGCAGCTAAATCGTTATAATCACAGTGATCAACAGCAGCAGGCTTAGGACCAAAACCGTCTGAGTAAGCCGCTTGACCACCTACGGTAACAGTGAAGAATGTACGACCGTGGAAACCTTTGTTAAACGCGATGATTTGGTTCTTTTGCTCGCCATGTACATCTAATGCCCAACGACGCGCTAATTTTAATGCCGCTTCGTTAGCTTCTGCACCTGAGTTTGCAAAATATACTTTATCTGCAAATGTAGCATCAGTTAACTTTTTAGCTAGGCGAAGCGCAGGTTCGTTTGTCATTACGTTTGATAAGTGCCAAATTTTTTCGCCTTGCTCTTTTAGGGCATTGACAAGCGCTGGGTGACAATGGCCTAAACAATTAACGGCAATACCACCTGCAAAATCGATAAATTCTTTACCGTTTTGATCCCAAACACGTGAGCCTTCACCGCGAACAGGAATAACCTCTGATGGGTTGTAGTTTGGTACCATTACGTCGTTAAAAAGTTCTCTTGTTACTTGCATTTATTACACCTAAATCTGGCTTAGTATGAAAAAAGTTAAATTGCAAAAAATAGGTCAGTTAAGCCGTTCCTGCCTAATTAAGCACGATGAGATTATTTTTCTTATCTATTTTTCTTATTATCTGGGTTAGGAACTTAAATTTGCAGTGCTATTTTGTGAAAAATGACTAAAATAAAAAGCAAATTAACGAAAAGAGTAGTCAAAGTGATAACTTCACAAGATGAAAAACTATTAGCTATCTTAAGAACCAACGCGCGTGCGAGTATTTCAGACCTAGCGAGGGCGCTTAACTTATCGCGCTCAACAGTTCAAAGCCGAATGTTAAAATTAGAAGAAACAGGGGTGATCAAAGGCTACAGCGTAGACTATGGAGATGCTTATTTGAGCCAAATGGTATCAGCCCACGTTTCGATTAAAGTGAAACAAAAACTGACCACCAAAACGAACCTTGAACTAAAGCAGATTGATGCTATTTCACAGCTCTATGCAATTAGCGGTGAATTTGATTTGATCGCCGTTGTGCAAGCTCAAAACCTTGAAAAGTTAAGCCACTTGTTAGATGACATTGGTAACTTAGATGGTGTTGAGCGAACAACGTCGTCGGTGATTTTAGAAACGAAGTTTAAGCGTTAACCTTAACCTTTGATTTAGTTTTTGCCTATAGAACTTAATTTGTATCAGCTTGAGGCGCTTTGCGGATGACCTTCTTTTCGACTTCATCAAGCTTTATAACATAGGCATTACCACCAATGCCTTTAAACTCTTCGTCTGTAAAAACAATCGTGTTGTCATCGTAAAAAGTGATGGCTTCTTTTTGCGTAACAATACCTAAATCAATACGTGATACATCCCCAGAAAAAAACTTATCACCCCGAAAGTTCTCAAATAACCAAATACTGGTGGAATCAAGTAGAACCAATTTAGTTCTATCTGGGCTAAGCGCCGCGGAAGTGATCCAACACAGCTTTTCCATGGTGGTGCAAGTTTTGAACGAATCAATTAATTCAGCATCAAAATTAGCTGCATGATCGCCAACTTTGTAAACTTTAGTAATGCCATCAAATGGCTCAGTTCGATTTTTGGTAAATAGATACAAATGTCGCCCTAAGGCTACAAAGGCTTCTAAATCAAAATTTCGCTGATCAGGTTGGATGGGGCGGCCATCCATTTCGGGGTATGTAAACTTGATAATCTCTGCTTCAGTGGTTTCGCCTTTAATATCGATTGGATTTTCGATTTTATAAATGGTTAACCATTTTCGGTCGTTTTTGTTATTGCCAAAATCACCCAAAAAGAAATGACCAAATTTATTTTGCGTCATATCTTCCCAATCAATGTTTTTAGCATTGGTTACCAAGATTTCTTTTGCAATAGACCCATCTTGATTAAGGCGGTACAACTTGGGTTGATCGCCACTGTCGTTTATGGCCCAAAGTCGATTAAATTTATCAAATTCAATCCCTGAGATTTCTTTGACTTTGGGGTCTACAGACAATCTTTTCTTACTATAGAGAGTGTAAATAGATGAACCAATGAGTAGGCTAGTGATCGCGAAGGAAACTAAAAAAATGGTTAATAGGCTTTTTTTTAACATCAACTGGGTAAAAGTACAGATTAATAGCTGGGATTATAGCGGTTTATGCTATTTTTGTATATTCCAAACACCACGGCCGGTGGCTGATATAAAGTTTAAGTTATCTTGCAAAACTTTATGCCCCACATTTAAAGATGACTCTGGGTGACTTATCAAATAACCTTGAATACTGTTGATACCCATAGATTTTACCAATTCAAATTGTTTTACATCTTCAACACCTTCAGCCACGACTTTTAAACCGAGCTTAGCACCTAGCTCGCTCACAGAGTGCATTATTTTATGGTATTTAGCGTTATCTTTAGCTTGCGATACGAATAGACGATCTAATTTAATAACATCAATTGGAAGATCTGCAAGCGTACTTAACGAGCTAAAGCCAGTCCCAAAGTCATCAATTGCGATAGTAATACCTTCTGCACGCAATTGTTCGAGTGTTTGAATAATCTTATTGCTTGCTTCAATAAAAGTAGATTCAGTGATTTCAAGCATTAATGCGTGGGCAGGGAGGCCTGTTTTTGATAGTTTATCCATAACCCAATCATAGATATTGCAATGCTTTAACTGTACTCCTGAGATATTTACAGATATTTTAACTTTTCTCATACCAGCGTTGTACCATGCCGACATTTGCCTACATGATTCGAGCATTATCCAGTCTCCAAGTTCTAGAATAATATTCGACTCTTCTGCGATCGGAATAAACTCCTCAGGAGAAATAAGTCCTTCTTTTGGGTGCTCCCACCTAACAAGCGCTTCAAAATAATCAATGGCGCAGTCATCAACATCAACAATAGGTTGAAACGATAAATGAAAATTTTCGCTTGCAATTGCAAGACGCATTTCGTCAAGTAAATAATGATATCGCCTAATTTTCTTGCCCATATCAGGTGAATAGACTTTAAAAATGCCTCGACCATCGGTTTTTGCTCTATACATAGCAACATCAGCCATCTGTAACAGTGATTGTGGTGTGGCTGCACTATCTGGGTAAACCGCAATGCCTATACTTGCACTAATTTTTATTAGTTTATTACCTAAAACGAAGTCACGTTCTATTTCGTGTAAAACATTTTGCGCTACATCTAAGGCTCTATTTTTACATTCTTTAAGGTCAATAAATATCGAAAATTCATCACCACCTAGTCGGGCTAAGTTTTGATCTAGTTGGCTCGTCGGAGATAAGTTAGATAACTTATGGTGTCGCATTATGCTACTTAAGCGTGATGCGACTTGCATTAGAATTTCATCCCCAAAACTATGACCAAAAGAATCATTTACTTGTTTAAAACCATCTAAGTCGATAAAAAGTAATGCGCAACGATATTTTTGTCGCTCTGCTATTCTAAGTTGTTTGGCTAAATGCTCTATGTATGCGTGGCGGTCAAGCAGGTGAGTGAGCTTATCTTGAAATATACTTATTTCAGACTCTTTAGTGTAGTTAGTGATATGCTTGCTAAGAGCGTCATAGTTGACGCGGAGTTGCTCAATATGCGGTTGTTTAGCTGTAGAGCGGCGTTGTTTCCTAAAAGTTTGAACTATCTTGCCAGCCTGTGATCAGATCATCTATATCCTACTAGCCTGTGCAACAACAATGAGCAAAATCACAAACTGGTCTCACTATAATCAAGCCCTCGTTAACCGCGGTAATATTC